>JASGCH010000184.1 GCA_030054245.1 Gammaproteobacteria bacterium
CGTTTCAAAGCGCCTTGCATCAACTCCTCGCGTCCCCTAAAGTTTTGGGTAACGGCATGCTAAAAAAATGGCACGACCTGAACCAAGCTTTGCAAGCGCAGTACCGCCACAAAGCCATCATTAGGCGCGGCGAAGCCGAGCGGCTGGCGGGAGACATCGGTTTGCACGGCGATGAATTAAACGCCGCATTCAAGGCCTTGGACTGCTTGGGGCTGGCGCTGCAATTTGACGAATTCAAAATCCAAGGTGGCTGGGTGGTGCTGGATCCAAACTGGATCATCCTAGCCATCTACCATGTGCTAGAATACGGCAATAGTCGCCAGCACTTTGGTGGCAAACTCAACATCGAAAAAATTCGTTTGGCTTTTTCAGATGAAGAAAGTCAGCCCTTGAGTCCGCGCGTTGCTTTGCCATTTGACACACAAGGCAACGCGCACAGCCAGTTTTTGCTCGATTTACTGCCGCATGTTGATCTGACTTTTAAGCTAGATAGCCAAGGAACGGTGATTCTCTCACCCATTCTGGAAACTGTTGCACATGAACGGGAAAGGTAGAGATAGTGAGTAGGACTAAAATTTAGGATAGTATTGATAGATAAAGACCTTCGCACCAACGGCTACGCCGCTCCGGCGAACTGTCAAAATACAAGGCTTTTACTCGCGCAACCAGCGGAATTTACTGGGGTGATCATGCGCTGGTGAGTACCGCATAACGCAGTAATTTGGCAGTGTAACCGCGGCGTAGCCGATGGTGCAACAGTCTTACATACATAACGCAGTCATTGGACAGTACAACCAGCGGCATAGCCGTCGGTGCAACAGCCTTTTCAAGTAAAAAAATTGTTTAATACCCCCTGCTTTCGCGCCGGTTACTTCCCTAAGCTTTTTAAGTCCCAAGTGAATTGGCGAGAAATTGCCGCCTCAAACGGTAAAATTTTAGAAATCCCAGACTTCAATGAAGTGCAACTACAAGAAATCTGCGGCATAGTACAACAACACAGCCAGCTTACCCTTAAAAAACTGTCGTCACCCACCATCATTGCGTTGATTGACAGAGTTGCTAATGCGTTGTTGGACCCTACCCACGCCTATCGCATCGCCTTGGATGAGTGGCTTGGCTGGTATCATCCTTATGACCGAGATCGATTGCGACTGTCTCTTAACCAATACTTAAAAAATTTTCGCCAAGTAGGACTTGAACGATTTGTCGCAGAAGATTTTGTAAACCCTGAATTGTTAAATGGTTTTCAACCATCCGTAACAGGTGGACGCTGTCACGCACTAGGACTTAACCCATTGATACATATATGGGCTGGCAACACACCCGCTTTGGGACTGTGGAGTTGGATCAGCGGACTTTTGGTAAAAGCTGGCAATGTCGGTAAATTGTCGCAACATGAACCCATCGTTTTAACCCTTTTTACCCACTTGTTGATCGAGTTTGAACCCACCTTAGAAAACTCCCTGGCCCTCGTCTGGTGGTCTAGCGAACGCGACCATAAAGCTATTTTTTCCAATGCCCGGGGAGTTATTGCTTATGGAAACGATAGCACCTTAGCTGATTTTGCTAAGTCTATACCGATAACCACGCGTTATTTACCACACGGCCACAAAATCAGTATCGCTTTGATAAGCGCCAGTTGCTTAACGCATTGGCATATAGACCAATTGTTGAACGATTTGGTCACCGATATCGTTTGCTATGAACAAAATGGATGTTATTCTCCACAACTCGTCTTGTTACAAGCCAGTACCCAAGTTTCGGTTGACTATTTTTGCCAAAAACTCAGGCATCAATTGAACAACGCCGCCGCCAAACATCCACCACCGATACTGTCGATTCATGACAGCCTAGCTATTCGCAAGTGGCGCAACAGCCAAGCTTTGGCGGGTGCTAGTCAAATGTGGGAATCGCCACACTCATCCGTGGTATTGTGGGATAAACTGCCTATCAATATCAGCGGACCTAACCACCGAAATATCCAAATTGTCTCGGTCAAAAACTGGGACGACATCTTTTCAGCAATCCATAAGTTTGCCCCCCAGTTGCAATCAGCAGGAGTGGCTTGTACCACCGAAGAATTGCATCGATGGAGTCCTTTACTGGCGGAATGCGGAGTTACCCGTATATGTTCTCTCGGTCAAATGACTGCTCCAGCCGCAGGTTGGCACCACGACGGCAGATTTTCTTTACTCGATTTGGTACAATTTATCGATTGTGAAGCGAGTGCTTATACCTATAGTGAAGATTTTAACCCCTACCACGATTAAACTAAAAATCATGGTAGAGACTATGGCACCAGCCAATGGTGCAACAGTCTTATCAATGTAGCCAATGAGGGTTTAACCCATCAGATAAATGCTTTTACCCCCCCAGCCTATCCAAGAATGGCAAAAGGTGAGCTTTGCTTATCAACATAAAGGTGCTTGCATACACCACATCAACTGGGCTTTGTACCCGGCAGAACGCTACGCCATCATTGGTAGAAGTGGTTGTGGGAAGTCAACTCTGTTACAGCTGGCCAAAGGCTTACTCCAACCCACCCAAGGTAGCATCCAGACCTCAGAGCCTGGTCATTTAGAGTATGTTTTTCAAATACCTGTTTTACTGGAATGGTTGAGTGCTTTGGATAATGTACTGCTCCCTAACAAGTTGCATAAAACCCTAAAACCCGAGCATAGGACACGAGCACGGCAACTTTTTATCGAGGCATCTTTAATTGGCCTAGAAGATAGGCATCCGCAATTTCTCTCTCAAGGCCAGCGTTGCCGAGTCGCCTTAATCAGAGCCCTGCTCAGTAATCCAGATTTCCTATTGCTGGATGAACCGTTTGCATCTTTAGACACCCTGACCAAATTCGAGCTATACGAGCTTTTTTTAGACCATTGCCATCGATTAAAATTAGGCTTACTTTTGGTCACCCACGACCTTCGAGAGGCCATTTTATTTGCCGATAAAATATGGATCATGCAAGACGGCCGATTGATCGACCACCTCATGGTCCCTTTGGCATGGCCACGGCGTGTCGATTTGTTTTTAAATGATGAATTTTTAGTCTTAGAACACACCTTGATGACCAAACTTCAACTCCAGTCAGATTCCTCTTGAATCCAGAGGATGTCTGGCTTCACCCCGGTTTGGAGCTGGCATTTACCCATACGGAAGACCGTTGCACCAGCCGATGGTGCAATAGTCTTACTGTTGGAACTACCCAACGGACTCCTTATCCCGAGGTTTGGCAGTAGTTTTCGGTCTGATCTATGTCAATAAAACTCATAACCCATGATTTATTTTCATTTTATATTTTGGATACTGTGTTTATTGATTTGGCAGTCTTTGTATAAAATTTTTGGCTGGCATCCATTAATATTTCCAAGTCCCTTAGAGTTTTTAGAAGTTTTTTATACCATTTTATTTGTTAATCAAAAAATTTGGGAACATATTCAATATACTTTACTCGAGGTGTTATTAGGTTGGGGGCTAGGAAGTTTTTTGGGTTGGGTGTTAGGAATT
>JASGCH010000185.1 GCA_030054245.1 Gammaproteobacteria bacterium
AGAGGTCGAGGAGTGAGGCAACGCCGTAAATCGCCATTTTTCGCCGGTTGTTTTTTATTTTTTGGGCCATAGCCCGTGGGGGCGCCACAGCATCACCGCAACCATCGCCACCGCGACTAGCAATTGCCTTAGAATGGCCGCATCTATGCGTCCATCGGTGAGGCTTTGCAAAGGGCTGGAAACATATCGTAATACTTCTGGCAAAGCTGACAACAAAAAAGCGCCTAAGACGACTCCCGGAATATGCCCCATCCCGCCCAATACCACCATGGCCACCAACATCACGGACTCCATCAAAACAAAAGATTCCGGTGAAATAAACCCTTGCAAACTGGCAAAAAAGCACCCAGCCACGCCGCCAAATGTGGCTCCCAAGCCAAACGCCATGAGCTTGACATTGCGTACATGAATACCCATGGCTTTAGCCGCAATTTCATCTTCACGCAAAGCAATCCACGCCCGTCCCAATCGTGAATTGTGTAGCCGGATCGACACCACAATGGCTAGAGCCACGATCACCAACAGAAAATAATAATACAAGCTGACGGATCTGACTTCAACAAAACCCAAGTCCAAACTCTGTGATAAGGGGTGACCAAAGAGGGCACCACGGTCCACGCTAATGCCTTGAGGTCCATTGGTCAAATTGATGGGGGCGTCTAAATTGTTCATAAAAATCCTAATGATTTCACCAAACCCCAGAGTAACTATCGCCAAATAATCCCCTCTTAAACGCAAAGTAGGAGCACCTAAAATCATGCCAGTGATACCAGTTATCAAAATAGATACGGGTATCACGATCCAAAACGGAGTATGTAAGCCGTTTGGGAACCAAGCGGCTAAACTGGGGAAAGCCAACAACAATTGGCCTGAATTAAACCAACCGTAAATATAGGCTCCTAAAGCAAAAAATGCCACAAACCCTAAGTCTAATAAACCAGCATAGCCGACAACGATGTTGAGTCCTATGGCCAACATCACATAAATAAGAGAGACCGTGATCAAACGCACCCAACCGTCTCCAAACAACTGTAAAAAAAGGGGTAAGATCGCCAGCCCCAGACCACTCATCACCAACAAAGCCCAGCTGTTGACCTCGCCGAACCAAGGAATAAGTACTCTTTTATTCATAATTTCTGAGTAGGGTAAATAATCATCATGGCTTCAAGCACGGTCGGCAACCCGTTCGCCCAACAAACCGGACGGTCTTAGGGTTAGCACCAATATCAAAGCCAAAAATGCAAAAATATCGGCATACTGGCTCCCTAAAACTCCATTTGTCAAGGGTCCCAAATAACCGGCACCTATGGATTCCAACAAACCCAACAACATAGCACCCACTACAGCACCAGCCAGATTGCCAATGCCTCCCAAAACGGCAGCCGAAAAAGCTTTTAATCCTGGCAAAAAACCCATACCATGTTGTACGGTGCCATAATTAGACGCCCACATCACTCCTGCCAAAGCTGCCAATACCGCACCAATGATAAAGGTCGCTGAAATCACATGATCCGGCTTTACCCCCATTAAGCTAGCCATTCTGGGGTTTTCCGCAGTGGCACGCATAGCCCGGCCCAACTTGGTGCCATGCACTACCCACAAAAGCATTAACAACACCGCCGCCGTTACCAATAAAATCAGCAACTGCGTGGGCGTCAAAATAGCATTACCGACCAAGATAGGCTTGCCCTCTAACAAATTGGGATAAGGTTTGTAATTGGGTTTCCAAATAATCATCGCCAAAGTTTGTAACAAAATCGACATACCTATAGCCGTTATCAGGGGGGTCAATTTGGGGGCTTTGCGTAACGGTCGGTAAGCAAACTTCTCGATAAAGTAATTGATCAGCGCACAAACCACGCAAGCAAACACCAAAGAAATGAGCAGTAACAGCCAACCCGGCAAAGCGTAGGGGCGCAAGGTTACAATGGTCGTCCAACTAACCATAGCTCCAACCATCAGCACTTCTCCATGAGCAAAGTTGATCAAATTAATCACGCCATAGACCATGGTATAGCCCAATGCGACTAAGGCATACATACTACCAATGACCAAACCATTGATAATTTGTTGAGGTAAAAGTTCAAAACTCATAACGAGATGCCTCCCATAACGATACAATGACTAAGCGATGGTTAAATTTTAACTCAACTCCGTTGAGATACGCGAGAAATTTTTAACATATTGGTTCCACCCGGTGCCCCCATAGGTTCGCCACAAGTTATCGCATAAACATCACCCAATTCGACAATTCCTCGGCGTAACAATTCTTTTTCAGCTTGTTGCAAAGCCACATCGCGCTCTATGTAAGATTCCATCAACACAGACCGCACATTATAATACAAAGCCATTTTTCTTTGGGTTTGCAGTTTTGTAGTTAAAGCATAAATGGGTATTTTGATATGGTATCGGCTCATCCACAAAGCGGTCGCACCTGATTCAGTGAGAGCCACCAAAGCTTTGGCACCTAAGTGATAGGCGGTGAACAAGCCACCCAAAGCAATGGCGTGGTCAATTCTTCTTTGCAATTTTAAATTATTAAAATCAGCATTTAAGTCAAATTTAGCCGCTTTTTCTGCCTCCACACATATTTGTGCCATTTGTTGCACGGTCTCCAAAGGGTATTTTCCAGTGGCGGTTTCAGCACTCAGCATCACGGCATCGGTACCATCCAATACGGCATTGGCAACATCGCTCACTTCAGCACGCGTAGGTATGGGATGGGTAATCATGCTTTCCATCATCTGTGTAGCCGTAATAACAAATTTATCAGCGCTCAAGGCTTGGCGAATCAATTCTTTCTGGATAGCCGGCACGGCGGCGTTGCCAACTTCTACGGCCAGGTCCCCCCGTGCCACCATAATACCTTCAGAATTGTCCAAGATCTCGGCAATATTTTTGACCGCCTCCACTCTTTCTATTTTAGCGATGAGGGCGGGTGTGGTTTGGCGCGACAGGCACGCCATCTGTATAAATTGTCGGGCTATTTTCATATCCGTAGCGTCTTTAGGAAAACTCACGGCGATGTAATCAGCACCCAATTGACTGGCAACTTTGATATCTTCAACATCTTTAGCTGTCAAAGCAGGCGCGGTCAACCCTCCACCTTTTTTATTAATACCTTTGTTGTTCGACAAAATACCCCCCACTTGTACTTCGGTTACGATGTCTAAGTCAAGTATTTGTTTGACTTCCAAAGCAATCAGCCCGTCGTCGAGTAACAAAGTATCACCTACTCTGACATCGTGTGCCAAGTCTTTATAATCAAGTCCCACGGCCTGCTCATCCCCCAGTTCTTGTCGAAGAGTTTGCAGGGTAAATATTTGCCCCTCATTGAGCTGAACCTGACCTTGTACAAACTTTCCGACCCTAATTTTAGGTCCTTGTAAATCAGCCATAATGGCGACTTCCCGACCGACTTTTTTGGAAGCCTCGCGCACCTTGTCGGCATTTTCAGTATGTATCTGTGCATTACCATGACTAAAATTAAAACGAAACACCGTA
>JASGCH010000012.1 GCA_030054245.1 Gammaproteobacteria bacterium
ACATAGGTGGCCAGGTCTTGGTTATCGGTGCGATTAAATTTCGCAATGCGGTTTGTAGCATCACCAATGCTTTATCTGGGGCTTCACGGATGACCAAAACCAATTGAAACTTTGCCGCGGCCAGATTCAGGTCACGGAATGCCTGTGGTAGCTCTGTCATCGCACAAGGATGTCTGCCGACGCAGACAGCAACACCAAGCAAGAAGGCGTTTACCAGCTTGGTTCTAACCTCTTGCATATAAGCCGTATAGTCACGGGGACAACTCGATTTTGCCTCAACTATCCACACCGTTGGATTGGGATCATCTTTTTGTTCTTTCAGCAACCAAAATTCCGCCATCTTCACGCCATTTTGCACCTGCTGGTAACACGCGCTCTTCTCGATGTAAAAGCACTGCCCGGACGGATAAGGACCAAATACCATACCTGATTCTTCAATGGCTTCGGTAGTCATCTCAGGCCAACCCCACTTCCCGTTCGTAAAGACGAATCACCTCATCCATGATGGAGTTGCTAGGCATACCCGTTTGTAGGTTATCACCTATCCACTTACCTTCAGTAGCTAACATCACAGGAATAGGCCAACCACGCTCTTGCGCGATCAGGAACAATTTTTGCATCACGAAATAAGAATGGCTGGCCATGAAGAACTGAAGTCCGCGTTCGGCCAGCATAGCAACGATGTCCAGCAGTTGCGAGATGGCAGTCGGGTGCAGATTTGCTTCTGGTTCATCAATCAACACCACTGAATTGGTATCCAGATAGCGGTTACCTAGTAATGTATCCAAAATAGCGATCTTCTTAATACCTTCAGCCGTCACACCCATCGGAAACTTATGGCGGCCTTTGACAAACCACCAGCGACTCGAGGACTTGTCATATTCTATCACACCACCCAGAATGTCCGCCAGTTTCGTCCGTGACTGAGCGAACTCCTTGTAGTTCTTGCCTCGTTGGGGAGGAAGGTGCAAAGCTTTTGCCAAATCGAAGTAAGTGTCATCAAACCCAAAGACCTGGTCATGCTCCCGCGATTTTAAAATGACTTGATACAATGAGAGCACTTCTTTGGCCGGCAAAAAAACCGAGTTGCTGGAACGAGGCTGGACATGATTCTCTAAGCTGGCAATATGCTTGGTAGTGTCTTTGCCGTAGCTGTAGGAAAAGTCTTGTCCGTCGATGGTCAGTGAGCTCGACAAAGGTGAGACACTCCCCTTACTCACCAAATCGCCAATTTTTTCAGCCTGATAGGTCCAATACAGCTTGTCAGCAAGAATGTCACCCGCCGAACGGGGGTTATTGCCGCGTTGGTAATCTTCCAGTACACGCAAACTACAGTAGATCGCCTTGAGCAAAAAGGTCTTGCCACTATCGTTGCCCCCAATCACCAAGTTGATCTTGCCAAGTTCAGACCAATCGATTTGGGAGAGTGGTCCAAAGTTTTCTAATTTGATTTGATTAATCATGGCTTATTACCTCGAATAAGCAAGCCCGGTGGTACAGTAAAATTTTGGGGATGCAAAAATAACCCAGCTTTGACCCATCTTGGAAATAAACTTTGCCAAGGGGTTATGTCAAAATTTAGTACTTCATCATGAATGCGTAGAGATATCATGTTATTTCATTAAAATCAAGTGAATCCATAAAATTCTAACTTGCCCATAGCTCCAACCCGCAGGGTGATTAAGGTAACGCTCCCGAGTTGACAACGGTCTTTGAAAACTTCCCTCTAAACAAAAAAATCGCTTATTGAGCCGTCCAGCCCCCATCAATAGACAGAATCGAACCCGTTATCGAGCAGGCAAGTTCCCCGGTCAAAAATAAAGCCATGTTGGCTATTTCCTCAATGCGAACAAATTTCTTCGTAGGTTGTGCCTTTAGCATCACCTCATGGATCACTTGTTCACGCGTTAAATTTCTGGCCTTCATGGTATCGGGGATTTGTTTTTCAACCAGAGGTGTCCACACATAAGCCGGAGCTATAGCATTGACCGTGATACCAAATTCAGCAACTTCTAAGGCTACGGTCTTGGTAAGTCCGGCAATGGCATGTTTAGCCGCGACATACGCCGACTTATAAGGTGAGGCTGTCAATGCATGGGCCGATGCGATATTGATAATTCGACCAAATTTTTGTGCTTTCATATAGGGGATACAATGCCGAATAACATGGAAACTGGCACTTAAATTAATAGCCAAAATCTGATCCCATTTTTGTACTGGAAAGTCTTCTATCGGAGATACAAATTGAATGCCCGCATTATTCACCACCATATCAACACCACCAAATTGGGTTTGTATATGGCCGAACATTTTGTCAATATCCTCTGGCACAGCCAAATCAGCGTCTTCATACATAACTGTCGCACCACTTAGAGACTCAAGGTATTGTCTTTGTTTCTCTATGTCCTCTCTATTTCCAAAGCCATTGATCACCAAATGGCACCCTTCTTTAGCAAAGCTTTCAGCTATGCCCGCTCCAATGCCACTCGTTGATCCCGTAATCAAAGCAATTTTATCTTTTAATTTCATATCATAACTCCTATCAATTAAATATCGATCGTGGTAACTACTCATAATCCCCTTAACTTTGAAAGTTCTACCCAATCACTCGGCTAGCTTACATGCAACCAACGGAATTTACCAAATGCTCATTCCCAGTGAGCCACATAACACAGTCTTCTGTCTTATGACAGCGTCATCGGTGGTAACCCCGACGGTGCAATAGTCTTCTTCTAGTAGCAATTTCCTCAGCTAACCTGGCCTAGCTCTTCTCTACCAACGCAGTACCCGCGCCACATTTTGGTTGGTGTAAGCAACCAACTCACCTCCAGATTGTTTGCGCAATTGTGCCACACAACCAGCAATTCGCACCAACTCCAAAGGTGTATTCCTCATTTGCCGAAGGTCCATTCTACTTTCTTTGGGTATGTACACCCATTGAGGTGGGATATCCGGAGCATCCGTCTCCAAAACCATCCCCTCATCCGGTAGTTCCCCCAGTAACCGGCGTAAATGATGTGCCCTATCGTAAGTTACCGCCCCACCGAATCCCAAACAAAAATTTAACTTCAATAACTGGAGTGCCTGCTCCAAACTGCCGTTAAAAGCGTGTGCAATGCCCCCCGATAACTTTACTTGACGCAATGCTTGAATAATGACATCCAGTGATTGCCTGACATGCACAATGACTGGCAAGGAAAATTTTTTAGCCAATTGTAATTGACTGACAAATAAGTCCAGCTGGAGTTTGGCGTTAGAACTTTGAAAATATCGATCCAACCCAATTTCTCCAACCCCAACCAATAAGGGGTCGTCTAGATTTTTTTGTATTTCTTTCTCTAAATCTCTCAGCGTGTGAGACACATCCGCAGGAATATAGAGTGGATGTATGCCTAAAGTATAGCGGTCACCAAACTGGTGAGCTATCCTGCGAGAAGTCACCCAAGATGCCTGATGGACCGCTGGAATGACGCAATGAGATACCCCATGTTCACGAGCTTGGGCACGCACTGTAGGCAAATCGTAGCTAAACTCCGGCGCATCCAAATGACAATGCGAATCAATCCACATACTTTACCTTTCGAGTTCAAATTTTCCTTTCATCAATCGGTATTGGTGCTCACAGCGGTACGCCAAAGATAAATCATGCGTGACCACCACTAAGGCTATATTCTTTTCTAAGACCTTTTGTAAAAGTAAATGGAAGACTATTTTGGCATTTTCTGAATCCAAGTTGCCCGTTGGTTCATCAGCCAGAATACATTTTGGTTCAGTTACTAAGGCACGAGCCAAAGCTACCCTCTGCCTTTCTCCTCCTGATAATTGTGATGGATAATGGAACCGTCTTTGACTTAATCCAACTTCGGCCAATATTTCAGTGGCTTTTTCATGCGCCTCCTTGACGGGTAAGCGCCTAATCCACAAAGGTAAGGCCACATTCTCTAGCGCGGAAAGATCGGTCATTAAATGATGGAATTGATAGACAAAACCTATGGTTTGATTCCTCCGCACCCCCATGGTTTGGCTACTCCATTGCCAAATATCCTCACCTTGCCATAAAATTTTGCCTGAATTGGGTTTATCTAACCCTGCCAGAAGATGCAAAAAAGTACTTTTACCCGAACCTGAGGCACCCACTATGGACATGGTTTGTCCTGAAGTAATTTTTAAATCAACCTCATCGAGGATCGTCAATACCTCTTCTCCTGATTGAAACTGACGGGACAGTTTCACTGTTTCCAAAGCGGACTTATTCATGGCGCAAAATATCTACCGGATTTAACCTACTCGCTTGCCAACTTGGGTATAAGGTAGCTATTAAAGAAAGTAGCCAAGTTATTAAAATGATCGGCATGAAGTCTGACCACAAAGGTTGGCTTGGAATAAATGTTATCAAATACACCGTTTCTGGCAAAAAATGGAACGAAAACAAATTCTCCAAAAACTTTAATATATCCGGTAAATGGTAAGCCACTAATAATCCAGTCGTAGCACCCAGAAGCGATCCTAAAAATCCCAAAATACACCCTTGCAACATAAAGATAAACATAATGCTACGAGGGCTCGCGCCTAAAGTACGCATCACCGCTATGACCGATTTTTTGTCCGTAACTGTCATGACTAAAATACTCACTAAGTTAAAGGCCGCCACGGCCACAATGAGCGTTAAGATGATAAACATCATTCTTTTTTCAATTACCACGGCTTCAAACCAATGGCGGTTTTGCGTCGTCCAATCTCTGATTAGAAAACCCTCTCCCAAAGCATGCTCTATTTTTCGTCCAATTTGTGGTGTTTTCAGATAGTCATCGATCTTTACCCTATAACCAGAAACCGCTGTGGTGCGAAACACCTTAAGCGCATCTTCATAATGCAACAATAACAAATTATTATTAAAGTCAAAATGCCCTGTATCAAAGAAGTCATAAACTCGGACATTTTTAAACCGTGGCAATATTCCCACCGGAGTACTATTGCCACTAGGCACGACCAAAGAAAAACTATCTCCCTTAGTCAACTCCCATTTCTTGGCAATTTCTAAACCCACCAGCACAGAAAACTCCCCGGGCTTCCAGTTTTCGCGTTGAATAATGGGCAAGCCATTTAATAAATCCGACACTTGTATTTCATATTCTGGGATGATGCCGCGCACCAAAATCCCTTTGACCTCGTCTCCGCGCACCAGCAAAGCCTGGCCACTTACAAAAGGTGCCACGCCTTTTACCCCTTCAATAGCCATTATTTTTTGCATCACAGAACGCGCATCCACCGCGTCGGAGGTAGGATACACTTCTATGTGTGAAACAACCGCCAACATTTTATTTCTAACCTCTTGTTGAAAGCCATTCATAACACTAAGCACCACAATTAACGCCATAACCCCTAGTGCTATGCCTATTAAAGAAAACCAAGAAATAAAAGATATAAAATGATTTTTCTGATGAAACTTGCTACTACGCACGAACCGCCAAGCAAGCATCCATTCATAATAAAACACTTGGCTTTTGGACTTTTTTATCATAAGACTTTAAGACCTCACACAATAAACCTACGCTTGAGAAATCACGCCCGGTAGCAAAGCATTCCCCTTAAAAAATCAAAGGCATTACTGGTCCTAATCCGCCAAAGCATTACTGCCCACTCGCATTATTAAACAATCTCCATTATAATTGAAAAGCCACCAACCTACCCCTTTCGGTCCGTAGCCTAGCTCAATCTGGGAGACTGTTGCACCATTGGCTGGTGCCGCTCGGTGAGCTGTCATAATTACAAGGCTTCCGCGTACGCCCCCAGCTTCATTTCCGAAGCTGATCATGGTGGGCGCTCCCAGTCTCGCATATTGAGTATATGCGGGACTGGGAGCGAAAGCCCAATGGATAGCGCAACGAACTGAGGCACATACATAACGCAGTAATTTGGCAGTATAACCGCGGCGCCAGCCGATGGTGCAACAGTCTTTATCCAGAGGTGACCCGTAAACGCAGTCTTATAGCGGTGTAATCCACAATAAAACCGAATGGGCAAAGTCTTCAAGGTACCATGGTCTTTTTATGTCAATATGCCTACCCTCATTATCGCCAACTCCCTGCTCGAATACCCTAAACCTGACTTGCACCGTTGGCATTTTGAGGAAGTTTATCCTGAAATTGACCGCTGGCTAGGTCGCTCCCGGTGCATCCGCCAATGGGCTTATCCAACCGTTTCCTACCATGCTCCGTTTGAACGAATTTGGGCGCGTTATTTGGGCTGGGATTACCCAGAGGGTCTTTTTCCTTTTGCTCATCTTGCCAGCTTATCACTCCATGACCAAAGCCATACCGGGTGGGCTTTTTTACATTTATGCCATTGGCAAGTGGTACAAGGAGATATTGTTTGTCATCCAGTAACATCTCCAGATGAGCTGGTATGCAAAGCTTTGTTTTTAAATGCCAAACCTTACTTTGAAGAAGACGGTTTACAATTGGTCTATTATAAACCCTTGACTTGGCTGGTGCAGTCCCCTGAGTTAGCGGATTTACCCACGACTTCTTTTAGCCATGTACTCGGGCAATCTATCCTATCTAAGATTTTATCAATCTCTGCCCTTCCTGAATCTCAACACCCCATAGTAAAAAAAATATTACGCTTGCAAAGTGAAATGCAACTATTGTTTGGTTCCCATGCTATGAATGCCCATACCGTGACCCCAATCAATTCGTTTTGGATGAGTGGTACTGGCGTATTAAAAAGTCGCTCTCCAGAAGTAACAATGCAAGCACCTGACCTGATGCTCTTGGACTTTTACACTGAAGACCAAAAAAAATGGTCAGAACAATGGATACAACTGGAATCCATCTTGGCGGCTTCAAGTATGGAAACAGACATTTGGTTTTGTGGACAGCACTATGCTTGTCAGTGGGCACCTAGTCAGTTTTGGCGCAAATTTATAAAGTGGCCGAGAAAGCGGGTACCCTCGATCTTGTTACCCTCTTATTCATTAAGACCATTACCCCACGAGCTATCATAACAAGACTGTGGCTCCATCGACTGGTGCCGCTCGGTGAGCTACCAAAGTACAAGGCTTGAGCGAACGCCCCCAGCGGAATTTACTGGGGTGATCATGCGCTGGTGGGCGCAATGGATAGCGCAACGAACTGCCGAACATACATAACGCAGTCATTTGGTAGTGCAGTCGCGGTACCAGCCGATGGTGCAACGGTCTTCTTTTAGATATTCCTATGAAATTTGTATTAAGACCAGTCTTAGAAAGAACCATGGATTACCTGCAAACAAAAGGCATCCACCCTTTGTGGTCAAGACTCTATGCTGGCAGGGGTATCAAAGACCTACACGAACTTGACTTGAACTTAAAGCATTTGTTACCCCCAGACAGCTTATTGGGCATTAACCAAGCGGTATCCATCTTAGCTTGCGCCATCAAATCCTCCAAAGTGATATGCATAATAGGCGACTACGATTGCGACGGTGCTACCGCCGCGGCTACGGCCATTTTGGGCTTACAAATTTTAGGTGCCAAATCTGTTTTTGCCATGGTTCCAGACAGAAAAGTGGATGGCTACGGACTCACCCCCATCTTGGTTGACAGAGCTTTAAGCAAAGGGGCTGAAGTATTAGTTACCGTGGACAATGGCATTGCCAGCTTAGAAGGTGTGAGACATGCCCACAAACATAAACTCCAAGTCGTCATCACCGACCACCATCTACCAGGTCATGAACTTCCTTTGGCAGATGCCATCGTCAATCCCAACCAGCCGGGGTGTCCATTCCCTAGCAAAAACTTAGCCGGAGTAGGGGTTATTTTTTATGTGTTGGTGGCCTTACGCCAATACTTACGCAAGGTAGGTGATTGGGAACACCATGAGACCCCTAAACTGGATCATCTATTACCTTTGGTCGCTTTAGGCACCATTGCTGACTTAGTAAAATTAGACCAAAACAATCGTTGCTTAGTATTTCAAGGGTTAAAGCGCATTCATCAAGGACTTATGCCTATAGGTATGAAATTACTGTTAGCGGCTACCAAAACTAATTTTCGACAAGCCAACACCCAAGATTTTGGCTACGCCATAGCTCCTAGAATCAATGCCGCCGGTAGAATGGCTAATATGGCTATAGGCATAGAATGCCTAACTACCAACAATCCCAGCTTAGCTGAAAAATGTGTTTTGGCGCTAGAACAAGCCAACCAACACAGGAAAACCCTAGAAATCTCTATGCACCAAACCGCCCTTGAAGCTTTGCAAAATGCTCAATTGCACCACATGTCGGATCAAGTCATTAGCCTTTTTGCCGAAAGCTTTCATCCAGGCATTATCGGGATTATCGCGTCTAAGTTAAAGGAGAAGTACCACCAACCCGCATTTATTTTCGCGCCTAAAGATGACACCCTCATCGTTGGCTCCGGCAGATCTATCCCAGGCATCCATTTGCGCGATGTCTTAGATTTAATGTCCAAAAAATTACCTAACTTATTCATACATTTTGGTGGACATGCCATGGCGGCTGGTTGTACCATTCAAAAAACCCACTTTGGTCTGTTTCACGATACATTTCTTGAGACGGTATCTTCGCAGTGCGATAAAACCCTTTTTAACAAAATGATGTACACCGATGGTCACCTCGACCCGGAATTTGTTCGCTCTGATATCGCCTTAGGATTAGCACAAGAGGTTTGGGGACAAGGTTTTGACCCCCCAGTGTTTCAAGATTCAATCAAAATACTATCCCAGCGATTGGTTGGAGACAAACACCTAAAGGTCAAATTAGAACTAGGTGGAAAAATGTTAGAAGGCATTTGGTTTAATCGGGTGAAACCCCTACCCAGTTTTGCTACCTACGCTTATCGCTTACTGCATAATGAGTGGACCCAAAGCGTACAAATTAATTTATTGGCAGTGCAATCGCCTCTAGTGGAATCTAACAAAGTTGCCTAGATCATACCTAGAATATATCCTCATAATTTCGACATCCTAGGGTAATTCTGGTTTAACGCTAGATTAAGTCAAATCGATCGGCGTTCATCAGCTTAGTCCATACCGCCATAAAGTCAGCAATGAATTTATCATGGTTGTCATCTTGCGCATACACCTCAACTATTGCGCGTAGCTCTGAGTTAGAGCCAAATACCAAATCTGTTCTTGATGCCGTTCTCACTTCTTCGCCAGTTTGGCGATCTTTGGCGACATAGCTGTTGTAGCCAATTTTTTCCCACTTTACACGCATACACAACAGTGTTTTAAACCAAGTATGATCCAGCTTGCCAGAACCGAATAATCCTTGACCACTGTGGCTCACACCCAATGACCTTAAGCCACCTACCAGTACTGTCATTTCGCTAGGAGTAAGACCTAGTAATTGTGCTTTATCCAACATGATTTCTTCTGGACTAACCGCAAATTCCTTTTCACTAAAATTACGAAACCCGCAAGCACGAGGTTGCAAATGTACCAAAGAATTGACATCTGTTTGCTCTTGCGAAGCATCACCACGCCCTGGTGCAAACGCAACTTTGCTACCACTAGCTAACTCAACCGCAAGACTGCCCGCCAATACAATAACATCAGCCACTGACGCACCTGTATGGGTAGCAATGGCTTCATAGATAGGTAAAATTTTATCTAGTTGCTCAGGTTTATTCACGGCCCATGTGCGTTGAGGGGCTAGGCGTATGCGTGCACCATTAGCCCCCCCTCGTTTATCAGAGCTACGGAAGGTACTGGCAGAAGCAAATGCTACTTCAACCATTTCACGAATGCTTAAACCAGCTTGAATAATTTCAGCTTTAACTGCTTCAATATCATATTGGCGATTACCGGCTGGTACGAGATCTTGCCATAGATAGTTGGCATCCTTAAAATCACCCGCAACATAATTGCTCTTTGGACCCATATCGCGGTGCAACAACTTAAACCATGCACGAGCAAAGGCTTCACCAAAAGCGTCTGGATCGGCGAGAAATCTTTCGCCAATAGCACGATAGGCAGGATCCATTTTTAAAGCCATATCGGCGGTGGTCATCATTGGCATGACTTTTTTACCACTACCATCCACTTCGAGAGCCATTTTGCTTTCTGGCAAATTGATCGGCGTCCATTGATGAGCGCCCGCTGGACTCTTTGTTAATGCCCAATCATAGTTAAACAGTAAGTCAAGATAAGCCATATCCCATTGGATAGGATTGTTAGTCCAAGGTCCTTCAATTCCACTGGTAATAGCATCAACACCTTTTCCACTCTGATACGAGCTAGCCCATCCCAAGCCTTGTTGCTCAATTGCTGCAGATTCAGGATTATCGCCAACACAAGAAGCAGGACCTTTACCATGTGCCTTACCAAAAGTATGGCCACCAGCAGTCAAGGCAAATGTTTCTTCATCGTTCATCGCCATGCGTTTAAAGGTTTCGCGAATATCTTGTGCCGATAATAATGGGTCTGGATTGCCATTAGGACCTTCTGGATTGACATAGATTAAACCCATTTGTACAGCAGCTAGTGGGTTTTCTAAGTCTTGTCGACTAGCACCATAGCGTTTGTCACCTAACCATGTATCTTCCGAACCCCAATAAATATCTTTTTCAGGATGCCAAATGTCCTCACGCCCCAATACGGTACCATGATTAGGTCCACCCATGTCTTCAATGGCAACATTGCCTGCCATGACAATTAAATCTGCCCAAGATAATTTATTGCCATACTTTTGTTTGATGGGCCACAATAAGCGCCGAGCTTTATCTAAGTTACCGTTGTCTGGCCATGAATTCAAGGGAGCAAATCGTTGTGCGCCGGTGCCAGCACCACCTCTGCCATCACCTACACGATAAGTACCAGCGGCGTGCCATGTCATGCGAATAAAAAACGGTCCATAATGGCCATAGTCTGCAGGCCACCAGTCTTGACTATTGCGCAATACTGCTTTGATATCAGCTTTTAATGCAACGATATCTAAGGTCTTGACTGCAGTGCGATAGTTGAAATCACCTAGCGGATTTGATTTCTTATCATGTTGCCGCAAAATATCTAAATTCAATGCATTCGGCCACCATGGATGGTAGGTTTGCGTATGGGTTGTGGTTGCCCGATGACCGAAGGGACATTTGCCCTGTGTGTCGTGTTCTTGCATGGTGTTCCCCTTTAATAAAAAGTACTTAGACTGTAATCTTTAGGTTGCGTATCTGAGTAAATTACCCAACCGTTTCAAAGTAAAAATCTTAAAGACTGTTGAACCTCGACTACGCTCGCGGTTACACCTCCGCGAGCTATTCTCCGTTCTATGGCCTAGCATTATACACTCAATATGCGCGACCAACAAGTGTTATGACAGCTCACCGAGCGGCACCAGCCGATGGTGCCGCAGTCTTTTAGATTGAATATAAAATTTCAGACATTATTTTTCATTGTACACTTTTTATTGAACCTATTTTCTAAAAAAAATAAGTGAAATTCCGAAAATCTGAGCTAAAAAAACTTGGTAAGCCTTTAATCCATACGGCTGATTGGCAGAGCCATGGTTACAGCACCTTCATCTCTGTTTCAGGACTTAATTGTTTGAGCCATTGCTTGACATTGGTCTTGGCAGTATCATCTTTAAACCCGGCATCTCTAAAAACCATACGAACTGGCTTATCTTTGGCGATTTCTTTGGCAAAGACATCATCAATATTTTGGTCAAAACACGCAAATAATGAATTTCCAGCAACCTTCAAGACCTTTTTACCCGCCACCTTCACTCGTTCGATTTTTAAGCTCAGTGGCAATCCCCAACTCAACATCACTTGAGTCAGAAGATCATCTTCAGTCCTATCCGACTTCACATTATCGGCAAATAGGTCTATTGTGGATTGATCATAATCTTGCGGGTGGTAATACACATCCCGCATATTACTTTCATCCAATCGATAGACTCGAAAGCCATAGTCAATGTCAGCACCGGTTTCTGCTTTAATTTTTTTAGCGGAGCGACGAATGCGTTCTTTGGATAGTTCAGTTAAATAATGACTTTTCCCCAGCTGGTCTAAAATCTTGATCGCCTCTACAATACATCTTTTAGTATCGACATCCACCGCTTCCAAATTTTTATCGAGGTCTTCGGGCAGTTGAACTAAGATATACTTGGTTCGATGACCATTTAGTGACTCTGAATTTTGCTTTAAAATGGCATGAGCTGTGGTTGCTGAACCAGAAAAGAAGTCTAGGACAATTGGATTGTCATCATCATAAGTAGATGCACTAACTAGTGTCTTTATCAATTTAACTGGTTTTGGATATGAAAAAACATCAGCCCCAAAAAGTTCGGATAGTTGGGTTGTGGCATCTTCGTTTGTTTCCATTTGATAGTGCGAAGGCGAAAAGAAATTCTTCATTTTTTTTATTTCTCCCCCATGCTTTCTGTGGTTGGGTCTAAAAGGAATCTTACTAATCACTATTTCTTCTTTATTTTTACAAATTTCATCTAGCGATTCTTGAGAGTATCGCCACTCACCTTCTAATCTAAAACTGCCTATATTTTTACCGTCTGCAATAACCAACTTATCCAAAAGAATAGTAACTATATTACCCTGAGACATATCCTGTGGATGAACAACTTGGTCTGTCATATTAAATCGCACAGAGTAAGGGGGGAAGGTTAATATCGCACGACTATTTCCAGCATTATTGAAAGGATACTTTTTACCTGCCGTTGTGGTTTCTAAAGAAAAGGGAAAAGTGGTATGATGGTCCTTCACATAACAAACGATATATTCGCCTAGCTTGCCAATGTTTTTATGCAAAAACGATGGTTTCTTTTTCTTTTCCCATATAAACTCCGAAACAAAATTTTTCTCACCAAAAATTTCGTCTGTAAGTTTTCTTAAATTATGAACTTCATTATCATCAATAGAAATAAATATTACTCCATCCTCTTTTAGCAAATTCCTTGCCAGCTTCAATCTTGGATACATCATACTCAACCAATTGGAATGGTAGCGCCCTGAAGTTTCAGGATTCACCACCAATCGCCGACTTAACTCATCTTTTTGCCCACTTTCAAACAACTCCTCACCTTTGTCTTTGGCAAAGTTATCTTTATAAACAAAATCATTGCCCGTGTTGTAGGGCGGGTCGATATAAATCATCTTAATTTTGCCTAGGTAACTTTCTTGTAATAGCTTCAAAACTTCAAGGTTGTCACCTTCAATATAAATGTTCTCGGTATTATCAAAATCTACGGAATCTTCACGCATCGGACGCAGGGTCTTGGTAGTCGGTAGGTTGGCGGTAACAATGGCTTCGCGTTTCCCTGGCCACTCAAGCCGATAACGCTCTTTGCTACCTTCCACCACCGCATGGTTTAGCTCTTGTTTGAGCAAATCAAAATCAATCGATTTCCCCTTGGCTGATTCGGTCACGCAATTGGGAAATAACTCAGCCAGCTTTGCAATGTTTTGATTTACTAAGTCTGGCGACTGCATATCTAGTATGCCACTCATTTTTATACCCTCCTTAAATTAAAACGGTTTTCCGTCTGTCTCTTGAGGACGGTGGGTTAGTTGTAACCATTCATTTTGTAATAAATCTAAGACATTTTGCCAGTTTTGTGGTTCAGTTTGTCGGAATAATTTTAACTGAGGGTACCAAGGGCTATCTTCTCTGCCGAGCAACCAACGCCAATCGGGTCTGGCTGGAATCAAGCCCCAAGTAGGGATGCCCATACTGGCCGTCAAGTGCAAAACACTGGTATCCACACTAATCACCAAATCGAGCACCGAAGCTAGTGCGGCTGTTTGGGTAAAATCGTCTAGAGGAATATGGTATAGCTGGGTATTGGGCATATTCTTTTTCCATACCTTTATTTCCTGATGCTCAAGTTTTTGTTGTAGGGCAACATAAGTAAAGTTCTGGGGTAGAACCTTGACTAAATTTGCCAGCCCAATACTCCTACTGGTGTTATTTTTGTGTCCGCTACTCCCACGCCAGACCAAACCAATTTTAGGTGCTGTGGTCGAGGCAAAGGTTTTTAGCCAATGTTCTCTGAGTCCTGGATCAAGATGGATACGCGCCGGTGGGAGCATATTTTCTAAGTCTGTGCCGTGATACAATGGCATACTCATGTAAGTGTTTTGGAAGTCAACCGAGTAGTCTAATACTTCTCCGGGTGATATCATCGCCACAACCCCTGCCGTATGCAAAAAAATGCCTCTCAGATGACTCGGTAATCCGACAATGACTTTGGCTCCCAATCCAGCCAGCCAAGGAACATACCTAAAAAACTGTATCGTATCCCCTAGTCCTTGTTCATGGTACAAAAGTATGGTCTTACCTAGTAAATTTCTTTCTCCTTGCCACAACGGAAGCCCATAAGTTGGGAATCTTTCGGGATAGGTCATACGCCTAACTTCATGTAGTGTCCACCCTTGGTTAAAATCACCACTCCGCAGTAAGTTTAACGACAAATTTAATCGTGTATCGTATTTGTCAGGTGCGATTTGCAAACTCTTTCTGTAGGATTCTCGAGCCTTGTCAAATGCTAATAAATGTTCTAAAATAAATCCCCGATTGTTCCAAGCTTCATGGTGATAAGGGTTGATGTCTACCACCGCTTGGTAACTCTTATAAGCATCTTCCCAAAGTTGCATCCTTTCAAAAATAGTACCCCGGTTAAATATCAGTGAGTCGTTATGGGGATCCAAGCGGATCCCGGTATTTATCGTTTGCAAAGCCTCTTGATATTTTTCTAGGTTGGCCAAAGCTATGGCACAATTGCTATAGACATCCACTAACTGTGGGGCTAGGCGTAATATGGATTTGTATAATGTAGCCGCTTCAGCCGATTTTCCCAAACCTAGCCAAGCAGTAGCTTTATGAGCTTGAAACAATGGATTTTGAGGTTCAATGTGTAACAATTGGTTCACAAATTCCAAAGCCAAAGTATAATTTCCCTCTTCCAAAAATATAATAACCATGGAGTTTAACACCCCTGGGTGCTTGGGTTGCAAGCGATTTAATTCGGTAAATTCATCGAGCGCTCTG
>JASGCH010000013.1 GCA_030054245.1 Gammaproteobacteria bacterium
AACCAAGACTTGTCTAATCCATAGCGCACCCGCGCCTCATCAATAACCTGCAAACTCGCTTGATCTCCGAGCAACATGGCAATTGGATCGCCAGAGGCCAAACGCGTGAGGATAAAAACCAAGAGGGATACCAAAAATAACACGGTAACCATCCCCAGTAGCCGCCCAACCAGCATCTGCAGAAATGGGTTTTGAATCGGATTTTTCATACTGGAAAATCAAGCGCCCATTCAATAATCCCTTTCAAAGGGCTACCAAAATCAATCATTGTAGCACCCTTTTTATTTTAGTCCGGCGTTCCAGAAAAACGGCCAGATTGAAGGTGTATAGCCATCTAACTTGGCAGAGCGGGCAGCCAAGCTACTAAATTTACCCACTTGAATATAGGGTACTTCGGTATAGACCACATTCTGCACATCACTCCACAGAGCGGCGCGTTTAGCAGGGTCAGTTTGGCTGTTAAAGGCACTCAAGACTTTGTTTTTCTCGGGTGTCTCCCACCAGCCTGGAGCACCACTGCCCAATTGCGGAGGTGAGAGCATTGGTTCCGGCAGTTGGCCTGAGTGCGTCATATAAATATCCCAAAGCTTAGAGTCTCCTCGGCGTTGTATCAGTGTGGACCAATCGACCACCACCATTTCTGGTTTGAAGCCTGCCGCTTTAAGCTGTTCACTCATCACCTGCACCATGGTGTGGTGAAACTCATATTGGCGGCTGGTCAATAGGCGTATCGGCTCACCTTTATAGCCCGATTTTTCAGCCAATTCACGGGCGCGCTTGGCATCTTTTTGGTTGTAGTTCTGCGTGCCAACTGTGGAATGAAACGGCGTACCAGGAGCAAAGTGTGCACCTTGTACTGTGTAAAAGCGTTTGTCGCCATACGCCGCTTCAAGCATATCGGCTTCACCCAAAGCCAATTGTACCGCTTGACGCAAGCCTTGATTCATCATCACACCTTCCTTTGTATTGAACACCATGTAAGGAAAACCAAAGCCAGTGGTGATGATCGGTACCACATCGGCTCCTCCCTTTTCTAACCTTGGCAAGGCATCGGCGTTCAGTTGGTCAGCATAATGAAACTGCCCTGAAAGTGCACCTTCTACGCGGGTGTTGGCGTTGGGCACAGGGGTAAATCGTAGTTCGTCGAGAAATGCTTCGCGCTTGCCTGCGTAGCCAGACGGTACTTCACTGCGGCTACTGTATTGATCGTGGCGAACTAGCACCACGAATTGATCAGGGCGGCGTTCTTTGAATTTATACGGTCCAGTGCCGACAAATTGCGTCAAAGGGTTAGCGATGCTCTCTTTGGCCATGATTGCCGCCATGCCAGAAGGCAAGGCGAGTTGTGCTAGCAAGGAAGCATTGGGTGTTTTGAACTTCCATTCAATCGCGTGGCTACCTTTAGCCTCAAGGTTTACTGTACCAGAGGCCACGCTTTTGCCACGCGGAGCCAGCTCCATCCAGCGCTTCAGTGATAGCACCACATCTTGTGCGTCCAAATCGCGCCCATTGTGTAGTTTCACGCCTTTGCGAATCGCGATCGTGCTCGTAAGACCATCACTCGAAACGCTCGGTAGCCCATCGGCGAGCATGGGCACAGCTTGCCATTTGCCATCAAATGTATAGAGCGTTTCATAGACATGCTGCATGATGGTGCCGACTAAATCGGCCGTCGAGGCCATTGGGTCTAAGCTTTGCGGCTCGCCGATCATGGCCAGATTGACCACTCCCCCTTTATTTGGGGTAGCCAAGGTGAATGGGCTCCACATGAGGCTCGAAGCCGATAGGGCTAAAGTTGATAGCGCCAAAATGGCGCGACGGGAAAATACTTGCATGTTGTTACCTCTTGATGAAGAAAGAAGAATGATTAAGCAGAAAAGGCTATGTCGGATGCACTACCCACCGCGACAAATTGCCCGGTAAATTGTACATCACCACCACGAACGCGAAATATGGTTACATTGTCACTTTGTTTATTATGACAAACATAGAGAAATTTCCCACTCGGATCAAGTTTGCAACTACGAGGATAATTACCTCGAGTCCACTCCTGACGCAAAAGTGTTGGTTCGCCAGATTGCGCGTTGATTGTGAAAATTGATAAGGAATCATGAAGCCGGTTTAGCGAAACAAAATGCTTGCCGTCTGGTAACATACAAATACTAGAAGCATAACTAGTGCCTTTATAACCATTCGGTAGCGCTGAAGTTTCACGAATAAGTTCTAGTGCACCATCCCTCGCGCTATACCGAATAAAGGCAATGGAAGAGGCTTCTTCGTTGACCAAATAAATCCACTTTCCATTCGGATGAAAAACAAAATGCCTAGCTCCTGAACTTTCAGAAACGGCAACTGATGTGGGTTGACTCAGAATACCGCTATTTCGGTCGAATTTGTAAGCAATCAAACGATCCAATCCCAAATCAGCCACTAAAACAAAATTTCCTTCAGGATCCGATTGCACCATGTGAGCGTGCGGCCCGTCGTGGTCACTAGTGGCAAACCCCTCATGTGATTTTGCCATGGCTGGGACCACATCTGCTCCATGCTTACAAGGAGTTGCCACACCACAGGCATCGACATCTTGATAGACTACTAAGGTTCGATTTATGTCAAAGGTTCCGTCTGTTTGCAAAGCGATCACAGAAACATCTCCGCTGAAATAATTGGCTGTGAATAGAAACCGCCCATCAGGGTGAACGCTTACATAGCATGGACCTTTGCCACCACAAGGCATTTCACTCACAAACGACAATGCACCATTTTCCTTTATACGAAAGACAGAGACAGAACCAGTCTCAAATTCATTGGCAGCGTACAACAAAGGCAGTTTTGGATGACGGGCTAGTGCCGCTGGATTGCGTTGCTTTGCGGTATCACCCAAAGCGCTCAAGACAGCTAGGGGTTCTTCTGCAATTGAACTCAATGCACCTGTCTTTTGATTCACAACAAACTGGTGAACGCCCAGTCCTCGTCCACCACGCCAAGGTTTGCCACCATCTGTATAAGTTCCAATATAAGCAAAAATCCCTTTAGAGGTAGCAGAAAATGCTGGAACCGCATTCAGCCCAAGTAACCCAACGCTGGCCGTTGCAATACCCAATTTAACAAAATCACGGCGATTGGAATTCATATTTTTTCCTATTAGTTAATAATTTACATTTTACATTATATTTTACGCAACTTTTTTGAAAAATTAGGGATTACCCGTATATTTATTTACTTTTTTTCGTAAAACCTGCAAGTGTGTTAAATTAACTTTAGGATAGTCTGATGACTACAGAAAGACTGTCGCACCATCGGCTGGTGCCGCTTGGTGAGCGGTCATAATTACAAGGCTTCCGCGATCATCCCATCTTCATTTCCGAAGATGATCATGGTGAGTACCGCATAACGCAATAATTTGACAACCGCTACACCAGCCGATGGTGCTCTTATTTAGTGTATTTTTACCAAATACTATAGAAAAACCTTAGACCCTATTAAAATGCGAGGGTACTCATTGAACGATCGCGCATTATGAAACTGTTGCAAAGTGTAAAGGTCTCATAATGAAGCTGGTTGCGCGAACGCTCTAGCCTTGTACTTT
Organism: Gammaproteobacteria bacterium; assembly: GCA_030054245.1. GTDB lineage: Bacteria > Pseudomonadota > Gammaproteobacteria > Burkholderiales > Burkholderiaceae_C > JASGCH01. The sequence continues at coordinate 3,590 of JASGCH010000013.1, forward strand.
TGGTTGCTCATCTGGGTGGTAAGTCCGATGGTGCAAAGGTCTATTATCGCGAGGAATGGTTTTTGTTGGGGCTTAAATTCATGATCATTATGCTACTTATTGTGCGAGGCATCCTATCTATTTTAGGAATAAGTTTATTACTGGCAAAGTTAGGGTTCGCTAACTCTTTGGGGATTGTTTATCCGGATCATGAGTACCAAGCGTATTCACAGGCTAAAGGGTATTTTTATGGTAGCAAAAAGGATTTACCGCGCTCTTTAATTTGGTATAAAATATCTGCGTTAAGTGGTGATGTACGGGCTCAAACCATGCTGGCTATGATGTATGAGCAGGGGATCGGAACTCAGGTCAATTTGTCGGAAGCTAGGGAATGGTTTTATTTGGCGGCTTTACAGCAAAATAGTTATGCCATGAATAAATTGGGTTATTACTATGAATTGGGCATAGGTGGCTTGCCTTACTCCATAGAGCAATCGGTTTTTTGGTGGAAGAAAGCCGCTAAACAAGGGCACCGTGATGCAAAAATAGCCTTGTCTCAAATTTATCTGGACGGTTTGTACGACATACCCATCAATACGCAGTTAGCCATTTATGGGTTGACTAAATAGTTAAAAAACTGGCTTACTCACATTCTCAGTTGCCAGGTTACACAAAGCAGTAAATAGAGATGAATAGATTTCCAGTTGTAAATTCAAATACTTGCCAAGCCATTATTCTAGCCGCTGGTAGAGGTGAAAGAATGCGTCCTTTGACAGATTCCATTCCAAAACCCATGATAGAAGTATGGGGTCGCCCCCTAATTGGTTGGCATCTTAGGGCTTTGGTCAAAGCCGGCATTCGGAATGTTATGATTAATGTAGCTTGGTTAGAAGATGTAATATCTGAACAGATAGGTGCGGTTTATAACTGTGAGTATGGTAAGCTAAATGTGTATTATTCACGAGAGTTTAGGGATTTTGGTTATGCCCTAGAAACTGCTGGTGGTGTTTATCGCGTATTACCCAAGCTTGACCCCATTTTTTGGATTATATCCGCTGATATTTTTGTACCCCAATTTGAGTTTATACTAGATTCTCAATTTATCGATTCGGAATATAAAGCCAAATTATGGTTAGTTGCTAATCCTAAACATTTACCCGAAGGCAATTTTTGGTACCATCCCCAAACGGGTGCTTTGTCTGAATATGAACAAAGTCAATGCCGGCGACTAACTTATTCGGGGATAGGTCTTTTTAAAAAAGAATTTTTTACACAAGCCAATTGTTCTATAGAAAGTGGAAATTTTTCAGGGAAAATCCTAAAGTTAGCCGCACTATTTAACTATTGGATAAGATCGATTATTTCTGAGGAATATCTTAAGGGTTGGGAGGATGTCGGAACCCTAGATAGACTAGATAAATTGGCAGTTAAATCCATTGACGGTTAAATCCTTGTTGTTAAAAACCGTTGTGCCTTTGTTTCACATGGCCCTAGACGGCTAGGCGTTATAGCAGTTCAGCGCTCATGGTGTTTTCGGGTTGATCGTGATCCGCATTGTCAAATGGCGCCGTTATGCGGCTCATTCCTAGATGGATACACAATAAATTCCGCTGGTGTGCGAATCTTGCGTTTGGTAATTTAGCAGTGCAGTTGCGGTGAAACCACGGCACCAGCCAATGGTGCCACAGTCTTTGATATAATACCTAGGTGTGCAGTGAGGTCAAAGTCTTTGTACAAGGCTTTTGCATCCCTTTTCAAAGAGACCTATACTGCTTAATTACGGCGTTATGCGGTTCACCCAGATACCAATTCGGTTGGTGATAACCTATCGACTGCGTAATTATGGCAAGTTCGTGGTGCAACGCTCGTATAAAAGGTTCTTGGTAAATGACCGCAAGGAGTTAATATGGTTGCAGTATCTCAAAATTTTGTGATGCAGGAGACATACATAGAAGATGTTCAGAAAGATCTCCTACGCCAACGCTCAGATTTTGTTGGCATATATTTGGTCTTGCATGCTTGGTTGGTGATTGTCCTTGCTATGGTCTTATTTGTAGTTTTACCCAACCCTATCACTTACCTCCTGTCGGTTGGTTTGATAGCGGGTAGGCAACTTGGGTTGGCTATCTTGATGCACGATGCGGCGCATAGATCGCTTTGTAAAAGTAAAAAATTGAATGATTTTATGGGGCGTTTTTTGTGTGGAAGTCCACTAGGCGCGAGTTTGTATGGGTATAGAAATTATCACTTAAAGCACCACCAATTTACCCAATCTAAAGAAGACCCTGATTGGGAACTGTCCGCTCCCTTTCCCATTCATAAAAAAAGTTTTTGGCGTAAAGTTGCACGGGATTTATCGGGTATCACGGCTTATCAACTGCGGTTATTGGGTTGGAAGATGAGCTTTGGGAAAGAGGGGAGTTGGTGGCAAAGGTGGCATACTTTCTGGCGAAATGAACGGGATTTTATTGTTTTAAATGCGGTTATTTTTGTCGTTTTGTATATTTTTCAGAACCCTTTATTATATTTAACATTGTGGATAGTGCCATTATTTACAGTGTATCAGCTTATAAGTCGCATCAGAAATATTGCTGAGCATGCCGTAGTATCAGACAATACCGACCCCTTGAGAAACACACGCACGACTCTGACCAATGTCTTTACCAGATGTTTTTTGGCACCCTATTGGGTTAATTACCATCTGGAACATCATTTATTTGCTTATACCCCATGCTGGAAACTTCCTTTAGCACACAAGTTTTTGAAACAAAATGGCTGGCATCCGAAAATGGAAATTTCTCCTAATTATCTACAAGTCATTCAAAAAGCTACTTCTAGACAAGACGATGTGACCGAGGGTCGAGGATCTAGGAATCGTCGAAAATTTGATATTTAATTATGACCAAGACCACTAAAATTATCCATCATCCGTATCGTCCACCCGTCGAATTTGAGGGGATGCAACCCCCCCTATATCGTGCCTCTACTGTCATATTTCCAAATGTCAAAGAAATGGAGTCGCGATCTTGGCTTGATAAGACCGGCTATACTTACGGGCTACACGGTACTCCTGCAACCTTTATTCTGGAAGAAAGGTTGGCAGAATATGAAGGAGGTAAACATCTGATACTAGTTCCTAGCGGACTATCTGCATTGGCGCATGTACATTTGGCAGTTTTAAAGCAAGGCGACCAAGTACTCATTCCCTCTAATGCATATAATCCCCACCAGAACTTGATCAAAGATTTTTTACCAAAATGGGGGGTAGAGGGGAAATTTTATGATCCTTTAGATATTAATTCGATCATAGACCAGTTAAATCCCAAGACACGGTTATTGTGGATAGAGGCACCTGGCTCCATGACGATGGAATTTCCTGATATTATTGAAATCATTAAGTTATGCCGGCAACATCAGATTTTAGTTGCCATAGATCATACATGGTCAGCTGGAATAGCATTTAACCCATTTTATATTCCACATAAACCTGAAAATAGTGGAGAAATACACATTTTATCAGTAGATATTGCTATTCACGCGCTGACAAAATTTCCGAGTGGCGGGGGAGATTTGCTCCTAGGAAGCATCAGTGTGCAAGATGATAAACTGGCTATGCAGGTAAAAACTACACACATGCAATTGGGCACTGGAGTTAGCTTTCATGATGTAGATTTGGTATTACGATCCCTGCCTACCATGGAAATAAGATATAAAAAACAATATGAAAGTGCTTTTTATTTAGCCAATTGGTTAGAGGGGCAACGCGGCATCTCACAGATACTATTCCCCCCTCTTCCCGGAGCACCCGGACACGAAAATTGGCTTAAAGTGTGTGGTGAAAGCAAACTTGGGGCTGGGATTTTTAGTTGCATATTTGACTCAAAGTATTTATATGCTGAAGTGGTTGATTTTGTAGAGTCGTTAGCCCTATTTAAGTTGGGTTATAGCTGGGGTGGACCATTGAGTTTGGTAACTATTAAACGGTTAGACTTTATACGAGATAAAGTGCCAAGCTGGCTTAAACCAGGCGTACTGGTGCGGTTTTGTATTGGACTTGAAGATGTAAAAGATTTGCAAGCCGATCTTTTACAGGCTCTCAAATCGTTGCCACTTAAATAGCAAGACTAGACTCTTTTGGCATGCGCCGGTGAGTTGAGTGGTACTTCTTTTTACAAGACAAGACCATTGCATCATCGGCTAGTACTGCTCGGTGAGCTGTCAAAGTACAAGGCCTCCGCGATCGCCCCAGCGGAATTTACTGGGGTGATCATTCGCCGGTGGGAGCGCAAGCGCAATGGATAGCGCAACGAACTGGGCTATACCTAACGCAGTCATTTGACCACCGCGGCACCAGCCGATGGAGCAACCGTCTTACATCGATTAAGAAGCCAAACCCGGATTACCCTCCATGCCTATCAATTTTGGGTTATTTAGCACGATAGGTTTGATGGTTTTCTTGTCTTTGAGGTAGGTTTCGAGCACTTCCCAGATCGGCGGGCCGGCGTTTTTGCTGGCTTCTTGTACGGAAGCCCAGCCTGCAACTTTGTAGGTCTTGTTAGGGTCGATCAACTGACCTTTCAGGTACATATCGGAAATACGCTGACCACTGGCTTTGCCGGGCGCACAAGTGTAGCTCATGCCACCCACCCGTACCATGTCACCACCTTGTTGGTAGTAGGGGTCTGGGTTGAAGAGGTTGTCGCAAATGTCCTCTAGAATGATCTTCAGTTGCTCGCCTTTGATGTCAGTGAGCGTTGTCCATGGGTAGGTGATAGCCGTTTGATCCATCACATGTTCTCGGGTAATGGCTTGCCCTGGTAGTAAGGATGTACCCCAGCGAAAACCCGGTGAAAAAGCAATTTCGGCTCCACGCACTTGCATCAAGGCGTCAGTGATCAATTGATCAAATGTACCGTTGAAATTGCCACGGCGGTAGAGCAAGCCTTCGGTTACCGCCAGCGTTTCTTCTAACTTGGCCTTGAAGGGAGAACGAATTTTATCGATGAGTGCCTGCATCTCGCGGTCAGCAGGCAGAAAATTGGCAAAAACAGGCAGTAGGCGGTAGTGGATATCCTTCACTTTGCCGTTTTTGACATCGAGGTCGAGTACGCCTAAGAATTTGCCGTTGCTACCCGCGTTGGTCACCAAGGTTTGACCATCACTGCGCGTGACCAAGGTGGGTTTAGGCACACCGTCGTGCGTATGTCCACCCAAAATAGCGTCTAGCCCGCGTACACGGCCAGCCAGCTTCAAATCCACATCCATGCCGTTGTGGCTGAGCAGGACGACAACCTCAGCACCTTTGGCCTTGGTTGCATCGATGTGCTTTTGCAACTCAACTTCCTGTATGCCAAAGCTCCAGTTAGGTACTTGCCAACTGGGATTAGCGATGGGGGTGTAGGGGAAGGCTTGACCTATAATCGCAATTTTGACACCGTTCATTTCTTTGATCACATAAGGCTTAAAAACGGGGTCTTCAAAGTCTTTGGTTTTGACATTTTGCGCGACGAAGTCGATCTTACCCGCAAAATCTTTGTCGATGATCTGCTTGACGCGCGCTTCGCCCAGCGTGAATTCCCAGTGCGCCGTCATCACATCAACACCGAGTTGTTTGCAGGCATCGACCATGTCTTGCCCATCCGTCCAGAGTGCTGTGCCACTACCTTGCCAAGTGTCGCCACCGTCGAGTAGCAACGCACCCGGGCGGCTGGCTTTGAGGCGTTTCACCAGGGTAGCCAGATGTGCGAACCCCCCCACTTTACCGTATTGATGTATAGCCCGCTCAAAATCGATGTAGGTGTGTGCGTGTGCCTCTGGGCTACCTACCCGCAAGCCAGCAAATTTGATCAAGTGCTCACCCACCAAATGTGGCACCCGACCCCACATGCTGGCGACACCTATATTAGCGTCTGGCTCGCGAAAATAAATGGGGAGCAATTGCGCATGGCAGTCTGTTATATGCAGTAAGTGAACATTGCCCTTGGGTGGCACCTCATACAATTGCTGTGCTTCTTGTGCCCCAACCGACCGGGAAAATGCAAAACCAGCCACTGCGGCAGTACCCAAGACGGTAGAAAATTCACGGCGTGTAAGATTCATAAGTTTACCTATTCAAGAAAAAACCAGCTTCAACGCATTAAGTAACCAGTTCGAAACAGACTAAAGACTAGAGAACTGTGCACCATTGGCTGGTTGATCTTAAGCCTCGTATGCTCGTCCGGGCGGCGTAGCCTTAAGTGCAAAAACCTCTCCCTGTCAATTCCGCTGGTTGTGCGAACGACAGCCTTGTAATTTGCCTACTTGCAACAAGCAGGGCATCTGAGTTTGTGCAACCGTCTTTACTGGTTGATCGGCGAGCCAGGGTCGAGCAACAGCGCCATGATATGCTGGATCTGCTTTTCAGTCAGCAATTGCTTGTGCCCAAATCGCGGCATATTGGAGCAGGCGTTGTAGGCTTTGGCATTCCAGAGTTTGCCCCAAGTGTATTCGACTATCGGCTTGGCAGTGACGGCTGTAGGGTCACTCACGCCACGGATTTTGCCGTAATTGTAGAGTGAGGGACCGATCGTGCCATAGGATAACTCCTGCTTGCTCAACTGGTGGCAGTTGTAACAACTGCCACCGTTTATGGCGTCGGCTTTGTCGTTCCAGGTGGCCCCACGACCATTTTGGGCGATTTTCTCACCTTCCTTCCAATCGCCTAGAAATATACCATCGCTGGGCATTTTGACGGTTTTTAGGTTGGCCTCTTCAATTTCCTTGCCAAGCGTTTCTTCCAAAGGTTTGCCTAGCATATCAGCTTGGCTGCAATGCTTGTTGGATTCGTCTTGCACCAACCTGTCGAGCATGGCTATGCCTTGGTCGCGAAACGATTGCTTCATCATGTCTTGCGCGAGTTTGTCGTAATCAGGGACAGGTACTCCAACACAAGCGGTAAGCAAGAACACGGTAACACTAGCTACTAACAGGGATTTGCTGTTGATTTTCATGGGGTTTCTCCTAGTTCATGGTTTAGCGTTTCAGAGCTGGGGCTATCGACTCACCACCCTTGCCGTTGACACCCATATATACACCAAGTGCAATCGTGGCATCGCTGGCAAAGATGGGGTAAGGAAAGCGTTGCTGGCGAAAGCAGTCGTTGATGCGCAACTGCATGCTCCAGAGTTGCCCGTTTGATACGCGGTAAGCTGGCCATGCCCCAAACCCATTGGCCGCCCCAGGGTTTTTGGTTAAATCAGGCAAATCTTGCAAACGAATGCGTTTGCCATCGGTAGAGTGGCAGGTCGCGCAAGAAAAATCCATCGATCCACCGCGCATAAAGAAGATGCGCTTGCCCACCTCATACATTTGCTTCTCGCTCGGATGGCTTTGTGGTAAGTTAAATTTCATGCCACGCGACTCGGCAGAGATATAGGCAACCAAATTTTCAAGTGTTTTTTGCTCACCCTTGCCAAAGTCTGTTTTGGCAATTTCTGCGGCGTTAAAACCTTGCAGGGTTTCCATACAGGTCAAGAGGCGTGATTCCAAATCTTGGACGCGCTTGGTATCGGCAAAGAAACGCGGCAATTCAACAAACGCCCCCTTCACCACACCTGGACCTTTGCCGAGATCGCACTGCTCAAGCGATGCGTTTTTAGGTCCTCGTTTTTGCTTCCAAATGCCTTCACCCTTTGCTTCATATAGCTCCGCAGGGTTGCCATCAGCGAGCATACGGCGGTATTCGTCGATAGCCTCTGTCGATGTTTTATTTTGTGCCCAAACTGGCATCAAAAAGCCGAAAACCAAGTGCGTACCGATGATCGGACGACTCCATTTTGCTTGAAAAATTTTCATCATATCTTTCATTAATCAGGTTTCAGATTCCCGATATGAGACCTTGACACAAACGATCTCCCCAACGACAAGGCTTTGATTCAGCCAACTTCATTTTCGAAGTTGTTCATTCGAGGTGAACCACATAACGCAGTGGCAGTTCAGTCAGCGGCAAGGGTGCTAAGGTCTCGATATCTGTTAAGAAATAGCGGCTTCGTCGCTACGAGTATCACCTTTGTTATCCTCCCAAGTTACCTTAACTTTATCGCCAGCTTTACCACCTTTGAAAGTAAATTGCGTAAACGGATTTTTTGATACCGAGGGACCCCATTGAGCGCTGAACACCAGCTTACCGTTGTGCTCACCTTTAATGGTTTGAATAAACCAAGCGGGCACAATCTTGCCGTCGGCACCACGCCGTTGTCCGGACTCCATTTCGTGGCTGACGAGCACACGCACTGTCACTTTGTCGCCTTGTGCTGAGGCGCGAATTCGCATTGGATCTGACATGATTTTCTCCTTCAATAAATTAAATCGGGTTAACCACCACAGCCACCCAGCGTGACTTTGACTTCTTTGACAGCATAGAGGAATTTGTCTCCCGCCTTAGCGACGGCATACACATTGCTCGATTGCCCCATCTTAATGTTGGTGGAAAAATTGGCGTCGGTGCCGGGTACGATGTCAAATACGGCCGAAACAACACTCGGATTTTTCTCTACCAATAACGCAATTTGCGTTACGGCGGGGTTGCTGGTCGATAAGCCGATACGCACCACATTGCCGTTTTCGGCAATTTCTGGCGCATTCAAGCTCACATCAGCACTCATTTCAGCAGGTGTGCTACCGCCCATGGCTTTGACGGCATCGGCCAGGTTCTTAGCTTCAAAAACGCCATGGTTCCAGCTTGTCGCTTGTGCTTTGGTAGCCTTGTGCGTCAAGCCTGCAAAGGCGCTAAGCACTAAAATGGCTACGCTTTGGGTTGAAAATTCTCTTCGTAACATATTAACTCCTGAAATAAATCCTACAAAAAAATAATCCCTCTCGATTTCGATTGACTCGACCTCCCTTTATCCTAAAGTTTAGAATTTCTGGATGGTGAATATCGCCACATTGCTCTATTTAGCTCCTCCTTGCACCAACCAATTTGCAATTTTCTCGGCTTCGGCATCGCTCAAAGTTTGTGCAGGCATCGGGATTTGCCCATAAACACCCTCACCGCCGGATTTAATTTTTCCCGCCAAGTAAGACAAAGCATCAGCTCGTTTACCTTGCTTGGCGACAATTTCTTTAAAAGCAGGTCCCACCAACTTGGCATTGACACTGTGGCAAGCAGTACAAGTATATTTTTGCAACAAAGGGTCAACATCAACCAGCGTCAGACCAGAGCCACCACTAGGCACGCCTACGGCTGATGTGGAGATTACTTTCACTCCCTCGGTTTGCTGACCGCGCACAGGCCCATGGGTGCGCATTTGAGTGGCCAAATTGCCATGTGCATTGCGAGCGTGATCGGGAAGTTGGCTGACAATTTTTAATTCTGGCTTGCAGTTTTTCAGGCAACTCGAACCCTGTACATCAGGCGTGAAGTTCCCACCAAACTCTTTACCAGGCCATTTCCCGTGTATCCTCGTTGTGCCATTGCGATTGGGTAACCGTTTTTGCACATCAGCCATGGTGCGTTCGTTTAGCTCATAGTCAACCGGAATGATGTCGCCTAAATTAAGCATATACGCCAATACGCTATAGACTTCGTCAGGTGAGAGTGATTTGGGTGCATTCCACGGCATAGCGCGGTTGATGTAATCCCATAGCGTTGAAATCTCCGAAACTTTCATCAAAGTCGTGCGATTCGGTGCTCCTGACCCTAAAGACAAAGCTTGTACACGCCCGGTTTCTATGTCTTTTTGGGTGGTATAGCCGACCAAAGGGGTAAAGACTTCGTTGTATTCTCCAAATGTGCCATGACAACTGGTGCACTTAGCTTCCCAAATTGGCTCACCTTTGACAGCCGTACCTTTGCCTACAGGTAATCCTTTTAAGTCAGGTCGCACATCAATATCCCAAGCCTTGATTTCGGCACTGGTAGCAGGCCGACCAATACCGCTAAACTTCTCCGCTTGTACAGTCAAGCAGAGGCTAGCAAGGCACACGCTGATGAAGACCGCACAAAGGCGTTTTCGTTTAACTGATTTGGACATTTTTCACCTCGCCGTTTTCTTGCACCAGCCAAGTTTGTATGGCATTGTTGTGGTAAATGCTACGCGTGCCACGCACTTTGCGCAAGGCCTCGTAGGTAGGCTGAATATGCCCTGAATCATCAACCGCACGACTCTGTAACAACGCAGAGTTACCTTTCCAAGTCCAGTTGAAATTAAAGCGCGTGAGGCATTTTGACAATATAGGCGATTCGAGCCGCGCAGGTGCCCAATTGCGCCCGCCATCAACGCTCACATCAACACGCACAATCTTACCGCGCCCGCTCCACGCCAAACCGGTCACATGATGAAAGCCTTTGTCCAAAATCACTTGACCACCACTCGGTGTGGTAATGACGCTCTTGACTTCTTGGATGCTGGTGAACTGCCTGTGCAAGCCGTCGGGCATAAGGTCGATGTAATGCACCACTTCGTCTTTTGTACCGTAGTGGGTGTCGCCCACTTCGATGCGACGCAAATATTTAATCCAACTCACCCCTTGCACGCCAGGTACGACCAAGCGCAGGGGATAACCATTTTCAGGGCGCAACATCTCGCCGTTTTGCCCCCATGCGACCAGCACTTCGCCGTTTTCAATCAACTTCATCGGAATGGTGCGCGTCAGGCTCGATCCGTCGGCACCTTCGGCCAACACAAATTTGGCCTTTTTGAAGTCGGTGCCCGCCATCTCTAACAGTGTGTACAGCGGCACACCGGTGAACTCGCAACACGAAATCATGCCGTGCGTATATTGCACCGTCGGTACCGCCACATTGCCCCATTCCATGGCGGTGTTGGCACCACATTCGATGAAGTGCATGCGACTCACCGATGGCATACGCAGTAATTCATCCATAGTGAATATCAACGGTGTTTTCACGAAGGAAGGGTCATGACCATGAATCATCAGGCGGTGTTTGCTAGGATCAATATCCCACCAACCTTGGTGATGGCGTTCAAAATGTAAGCCATTGGGAGTGATGATGCCAAACAAACCCTGCAAAGGGCAAAAGCTCACGCTAGCCGCCGAAACGCGTGTCAATCCGGGGCTTTCGCGTCTCTGCAAATTTTTCTCATAAACACTCGGATTCCCATAGCCCAAGGCCGCAACGGGCTGGCCTAGACCTTTGGTGTGTTCAGGCATTTCCAATATATTGGGGTCTCCTGCTCCAGCAGGTGGGTGGCTTTGCGCCCGTGCCGCGCCGGCGGTCGCGAGAGCACCGGCCAAAGCACCAGCCAAAAATCCTCTGCGCCCGCGGGCCACATCGGCAATTTGTGCTTGGCTGAGAAAACTCTCTGGCGCTTGCTGAATAAATCGGTTGATTAACATTTCTTTCATCCTGAAAAATTCTTAGGTAAGACTGTTGCACAACCTCGGTGAGCTGTCAAAGTACAAGGCTTAGCGGAACGC
>JASGCH010000186.1 GCA_030054245.1 Gammaproteobacteria bacterium
TTTTTCTAGTTCTATTGCGGTTTTTGGTCCAGATCCTTGGGCACCACTCCCTGCATGGGTGGCTGATCACACGCTTCCCTGTCCGCAAACTTCTTATGGAGTACATAAGTTGATCTGTGAGCAACTCGTGGCCGATTACACGCGCAAAGGTTATATTTTCGGCAATAGTGCCCGTTTGATGACCGTGGTTGTGAGACCCGGAAAACCCAACGGCGCGGCTTCGTCTTTTTTTAGTGGTATATTGCGTGAACCTTTGGCGGGTGAAATGGCCATCTGCCCAGTATCTCCTGAAGTGAGACACCCCATTAGTTCACCCCAAGCCACGGTTGACGGCTTAATTCGCATCTTCGAATCTAATTCCGAAACTCTGAAAAGTCGACTCGCCATCAATTTACCCGCACTCAATGTATCCGTTGCGGAAATGCTACAAGCTTTAGAAAATGTCGCCGGTCACAAAGTTCGCCAACTGGTGCACTTTAAACGAGATGATAGAATTGCCCAAATTGTGGCCAATTGGCCACAAGCCGCGGAATTTAGCCAAGCCTCGCGTTTGGGTTTATTTCCACCCTCTTCCATTGAAGAAATTATTAACCAATACATTGCGGATTATTTGCCAACCCGCCCATTTTTTTAATTCATTATGAGTACATTTATTGATTTATCAGATAAAGTTGCCATCATTACCGGAGGAGCACAAGGCATTGGCTTAGCCATTGCCCGTCGTATGTTGCAAAGCCAAGCCAAAGTAGTACTTTGGGACAGTAACTTAGAAAAACTCAAACATGCTGAGGATATATTACAAAAAGATTTTGACAAGCAGAAAATTTTTTTACAGGAAGTGGAATTAACCCAAGAAGAACAAATACAACAAGCCCAAGCTGAGCTGTTAAAAAAATGGAGTGTCGTACATATTTTGGTCAATAACGCTGGCATAACTGGAGGTAATGCACCCACTTGGGAGTTAGAGAGTGCAGTTTGGCGTCAAGTCATTGAAGTGAATTTAATCGCCCCTTTTCTGGTCTGCAAACAATGGGTACCCCACTTCCGCTCCCATCAATATGGGCGCATTGTCAATATTGCCTCAGTGGCTGGTAAAGAAGGGAATCCCAATGCCAGTCATTACAGTGCGTCTAAGGCTGGGCTCATCGCGCTCACCAAATCTTTAGGCAAAGAATTGGCCCAATCAGGCATTTTAGTCAATGCTATCACTCCGGCGGCGGCACACACCGCCATATTTGACCAAATGACCAAGCAACATATAGACTATATGCTTAGCAAAATTCCTATGGGTCGGTTTGTAGAAATTGAAGAAATTGCCGCCATGGCTACTTGGTTGGCGAGTAACGAATGTACTTTTAGCACCGGTGCGGTGTTTGATATAACTGGCGGTCGAGCTTCCTACTAAATCGCCAAGACTGTGGCACCATCGGCTGGTGCCGCGGCTGTCACCTAGCTGCGTTATGTATGATTCACTCTGAATAAGCATTCTGTAAGTTTCACCAAAGACGCACTTTCATCTTGTCATGCTAACCACCATTGGCTCAAGGTTGTGCCACAGTCTTAACCCTCTATTTATGATAATGAACTTGCAGGCTCCATCCAGAAAATCGCACTTAGACACTTTGGCTATTTTTATCCTCTTGGTATTAACTTTGTTTTGGGGATGGCAACAGGTTTTAGTCAAAGCTACTATTAGCCTAGATAATATTCCACCGATTACTTTGGTGGCGATTCGCATGATCATCGCCAGCTTGGCTTTAATAGCTTGGTGTAAATGGCGAAAGATTCCGCTAATCCTTTGGGATGGCAATGGCAAAGTAGGTGTTCTAGCAGGCATCTTGTTTGCTTTGGAATTTGTATTTTTGTATTTAGGCTTACAATACACTTCCGCTTCTAGCTTAACGATTTTTCTTTACACTGCACCTTTTTGGGTGGCTTTTATTCTGCATTTTTCTCATGAAAGACTACGGTTTATTCAGTGGATAGGTATTGTAGCGGCATTTCTATCGGTGGTTTACGCCTTTGGTGATGAATATCTGAAAGCACCCCATCATTCCAAAGAAATACTTGGCAATATTTTTGGCATCTTAGCGGGTATGTTATGGGGTTTAACCACCGTCCTCATTCGTCGGACTCAGTTATCAAACATCACACCGCATCGATTGCTTTTTTTCCAAATCGCTACCAGTGCCCTATTTCTACCCTTGGTTGCTTGGTTACTAGAAGAACCTCAAAACTGGACTTTAACGACATTTGGCGTTGGGTCTATTTTGATTCAGTCTATTCCTGGTGCATTTATTAGCTATTTAATATGGATGTGGATGTTGGGCAAGTACCCAGCCACCAAACTCAGCAGTTTTGTATTTTTAACACCCGTATTTACTTTAATTATGGGTAGTTGGTGGTTGAAAGAAGTGATTCATGTGCAATTGCTTATCGCTTTATTAGGAGTCGGTGTGGGCATCTACTTGGTGAATAAAAAATAATATCCAATGACTACTCCATCTGCCACTAGCCCCCAGCATGCCTTGCCATGGCAAGCCAGCTTACTGTTGATTGTTATTACCTTATTTTGGGGGGCACAACAAGTTTTGGTCAAAGCTACTATCCTAGAAATACCGCCAGTCACTTTGGCCGCCATCCGTTTTACCACGGCATCGGTTTTGCTCTTGGTTATTTTTCGTGCCTTAAAATGGACCTTGATGATCAAGGAATTTGTCTTGGTCCTAGCTATAGCCTCAGGGCTTACCTTTGTTGGTTCTTTTATTTCTTCACAGTTGGGGTTAGCCAAGATTTCAGCCACCCGATTAACTATTTTGCTTTATACCGCTCCACTTTGGACCGCGTTCTTTTTGAGTTTGTTGGGTGATAAACTCAATTGGCGACAATGGATGGGTATCGTGATCGCCTTTTTTGCCCTCAGTCTGGCCTTTGGTGGCTACCAACTTTTTACATCAACCCACACCTCTGATGAATTACTTGGTGACTTATTTGGCATTCTAAGCGGTCTTTTTTGGGCTTTTACGACTATTCTATTGCGTAGAACCCGTTTATCCCAGATACCTCCCTATCGTCAAATGTTTTACCAAATTGCCACGAGTGCGATGATTTTTCCGATCCTAGCTTGGTCTCTTAACGAACCCGCTGATTGGCACTTCACCGCGTTTAATATAACTTCTCTAGCGATTCAAGTCACCTTGGGTTCAGCAAGCTTCTTAATTTGGACTTGGATGCTAAGCCGTTACCCCACCGCCATCCTCAATAGCTATGTATTTCTGGCTCCAGTTTTTACGCTGATTATCAGTGCTTTGTGGTTAAACGAGCCCCTTACTTGGGAAATTTTATTTTCTTTGATGGGGATTGCCTTAGGGATTTATTGGGTCAACCAAAAATAAGACTGTGGCACCATCGCGAAAAACGGCGATCGATATACGCTTCGAGACCTTTGCACAAC
>JASGCH010000187.1 GCA_030054245.1 Gammaproteobacteria bacterium
CCTCGTCCACATAATTTTCAGCAAAATCGCCAACCCCTAAATCTGCTACACCAGCAATTGCTTCACTTGGAAAAGTTTTACTGACGGCAACCCACTTGATGTCATGAGGGTTTCTATGATGCTTTAACGCAATTTCTGTGATATATTGCCTAAGGTTTTGCAGGTTAGGTTGATAATTATACATAATGAGGGGACGAGGATGTGGCTAAAATTTTTACTGACCCTCGGGCGTAATGTTTGAAACGAACTGGGGCTTTAATACGGCTCCTGAAAGCATGGTTTTTTAGGTGTGTTTTGCTTGTGTGTCGTCCAAAAACCGCCTAAGCCAGCCAGAATTTACGGAGTGTTTCTTCAGAGGTTAATCGCCAAATTCATTGATTTAACAGTGCAGGGCGCGCGGTAAAACTGAGGGTGGAACAGTCTTTTATAGACTTAGATCAAGGCATTATATGTTAGAACATTGGTTACAACTTGCACAAAATACAAATGCCAGCGATCTTCATTTATCAGCGGGAAACAGACCAGTGGTACGCACCCAAGGAAAGTTAAAATTTTTGACCCATGAACCCTTGTGTCCGCAAGAGATACTGAAACTTGCTAAAGAAATCCTTAAGTTTAAGGGGGAAGCTTATCAACCTGTGAATGATGAATTTGATCTGACTTTATCGTTAAAGGGGTTAGGTAGATTTCGTGCCCATAGCTTCAATCACCACCGAGGTCTAGGACTCGTGTTGAGGTTCATTCCAGAAACCTTGCCAAAATTATCAGAACTTGGACTGCCTAACCCTATAACGACTTGGCTACAAAAAGAGGCGGGGCTTCTATTGGTAACAGGAGCAACGGGTAGCGGGAAATCAACTACTCTCGCTTGTATGATCGATGAAATCAATAAAACTTCTGCTAAACATATCATAACTTTAGAAGATCCTATCGAATTTTTGCACCGATCTAATCAATGTATTATCCATCAAAGAGAGATCGGGCATGATGTGGCGAACATGCAGTTGGCTTTGCGACAGGCTTTGCGTGCGGACCCGGATATCTTATTGCTTGGCGAACTTCGCTCAGCAGACGAAATTATGTTTGCCTTGACGGCGGCCGAGACTGGACATTTGGTTTTGGCGACTCTGCATACCAAGGGAGCTTTGGGTTGCCTTATTAGGATTATCGATGGATTTTCAGAGAATGAAAAAAATTGGGGGCGGAGCATTTTGGCTAACTCATTATTGGCCGTCATATCGCAGTCTTTGATCAATATAGACGAGCATCGCCGATCTGCGGTTTTTGAAGTGTTGTATGCCACTTCAGGAGTACGCAATTTGATTCGGGAAAATAAAATCAATCAGATCTATACTTTGATGCAAACCGGGGCCCAATGGGGAATGATCACTAGGGAACAAAGCTTGCAACAAAAAATGCACCATTTGTCAAGTTAATTATAAAGACGAGATCATTGCACCATCGGCTAGTGCCACTCGGTGAGCTGTCATAATTAAAAGGCTAGATCGGGAGCAGAAGCTCAATGGATAGCGCAACGAATTGAGGCATATACATAACTTGTCCATTGGCATTGCAGCCAGCGGCGTAGCCGATGGTGCAACAGTCTTATCAATGTTATTAATTCTTCGGAAATGAAGCTGGTTGTGCGAACGAAAGCCTGGTCATTGGGGTGGCTCGTCAGGTTTTGCAAAGGTCTCGACCTTATAATGTAGAGACTGTTGCACCATAGGCTACGCGGCGGTCGTGCAATTACTGACATGATGTTCCTCCGTTCGCCCACCAACTTATTTGCATCTAAAAGACTGTTGCACAACCTTGGAGGTATGCAACAGTCTTTCTAAGTAAATTCTGCTGGTTGTGCGAACGAAATCTTAAATCTTGGTAATTGGATAGCTCGTCTGAGCGGCACCAGCCGATGGTGCAACGGTATTTAGTTAGGTTGGGGGAAGTGATCGAGCGGTTCGCTGTGCCACAGCGGCCAAGGTCCTTTTTTATAATAGAGGTTTTTTTATAAATATTGAATATGTCAACAAAAGTTTATGCAAAAATTCCACCTCAAAGGCTGGCTTTTATTGGTTTAGGGGTTATGGGATTTCCTATGGCTGGGCATTTAGCTAAAGCGGGTCATCAAGTGGTGGTTTACAACCGGAGTCCAGAAAAATCCAAAAAATGGTTACAGGATCATGCCGGATTGGATGTGGCTATGGCGCTATCACCTAGGGAAGCCGCGCTGAGTGCCGATGTGGTTTTTGCATGCGTAGGCAATGACGATGACTTACGATCGATTTTTCTAGGTGAATCAGGAGCCTTGTTGGGTTTGAGGGAGGGGAGTCTATTCGTAGATCATACGACCACTTCTGCACAGGTTGCCAGAGAGCTACATAGGCTGGCTCGTGATCAGCGGATTGGATTTGTCGACGCTCCAGTTTCAGGTGGGCAATTAGGTGCTGAAACTGGTAATTTAACGATTATGTGTGGCGGGCTGAAAGAAGATTTTATGACCATAGAGGCGGTTTGTATGGCGTACGCTAAAGCGTGTACTTATATAGGGGAGAGTGGTAGCGGGCAACTGGCTAAAATGGTCAATCAAGTATGTATTGTCGGGGTTTTACAAGGATTGTCTGAAGCCTTGTCTTTTGGCAAAAAAGCTGGATTGGATCTTGAACTGGTTTTGGGAGTCATTGGCAAGGGGGCGGCACAAAGCTGGCAGTTGGAACATAGAGGGCCAACCATGATACAAGGCCAATTCAATTTTGGGTTTGCCGTTGATTGGATGCGCAAGGATTTAGGTATCGTTTTAGATGAGGCCAAACGCAATCACAGCAGTATGCCCTTAACTGCTTTGGTGGATCAATTTTATGCAGAAATTCAAAATTTGGGTGGGAATCGATGGGATACTTCTAGCTTGATAAAAAAGTTAAGCTAAGAAGATTCAAAGACCGTTTGCTCTGCTAACCATAAATAAGAGACCTTTGCACCGAGCGGCACCAGCCTTGCCGATGGAGCAACGGTCTTTAGTTTGGGGACCACCAGCTATTTAGGGGGCTGTATGCGGTTTAGATGATCTTCAGAAATAATGTCAAAAACGCGAACTACTTTTTTGACATCACCTACTCCCTTGGCAATTTCAGTAACCCTATCGGCCTCTCTAGAGGTTACTATTCCCATTAAATAAACCGTATGTTTGTCGGTTACTACTTTGAAAGCATGAGAAGATAAGTCTTTAGTGTCGATGATAGAGGCTTTTACTTTACCCGTGATGATGGCATCAGAACCAACCGCACTAAGGGATAGAGGGGTAGCGACTTGAATTTCGTTCAGTACACTCTGGATGCCATCAATTTGTTCGGCTAATTTGGCAATTTGACGGATCCCTTGAACAGTCGGTGCTTCGCCGGTTAACAATACTTTTCGATTAAAACTAGTGACGCCA
>JASGCH010000188.1 GCA_030054245.1 Gammaproteobacteria bacterium
GATCAGACCACCTGCCAATGTACCCATTCATTGGCTCGTAAGGGTATCAACCTCTCGTTCTCCACTTCTATATACTCTGGAACTTTATGGGCAACTTTACGCAGCATGATGGTTTGGGTGTTTCTAGGTAACCCGTAATAGTCGGCACCAAAAAAACTAGCAAAACCCTCCAACTGTTTGAGTGCGTCCATACTTTCAAACGCTTCGGCATATAAAGCCAGAGCATGGTAAGCAGTAAAACATCCGGCACAACCAAAAGCACATTCTTTGCGGTTTTGTGTATGTGGAGCACTGTCCGTACCCAAAAAAAATTTTGGATTACCACTGGTAGCCGCTTGTAAAAGTGCCTGTCTGTGCGTTTCTCCCTTTAAGATGGGCAAACAATAATAATGGGGTTGTAGTCCTCCCTTAAAAAGGGCATTGCGGTTGTACAACAAATGGTGAGCGGTAATGGTGGCCGCCAAGTACTCCCCTTCAGTCTTAACATACTCAACCGCTTGCTCGGTTGTGATATGCTCCAAGACCATCTTTAATTCTGGAAATTCATGGCGTAAGGGTCCCAATTGGGTTTCAATAAAAACTTCTTCCCTAGAAAAAACATCTACTTTTTCATCAACAACTTCTCCATGAATAAGCAATAAAATCCCATTTTTTTGCATGGATTCTAAAATTTTACGAATCTTGCGCCAATCTTTAATACCAGAATGACTGTTGGTAGTAGCCCCAGCAGGATACATTTTAAAAGCCAAAATGCCCATCTCTTTAGCCTTATGTACTTCAGAAAGTGGCATATCTTCAGTTAAATACAAAGTCATTAATGGATTAAAGCTGGATAGTGGAGCCAACGCTTGGATAATTCTATCTCGGTAAGCCAGTGCTAAATCTACCTTCGTTATAGGTGGACTCAAATTAGGCATAATGACTGCTCTAGCAAATTGTTTGGCAGTAAAGGACAAGACATTATTCAGTAGGTTACCATCACGCAAATGCAAATGCCAATCATCGGGTTGAGCCATAATCATGGTATTTTGTGTGTTAGACATTTTTAGTAGATTTTAATAAGTAATTTTTTTCAATAGCGGTCTGAATCGAATGTTGTAGCTCATCCCCACTTCCTACTACATAAGAATCTGCACGCAACAATATCCAACGAACATGACCATAAAGTTGAGACAAGATGTCACTGACTAGGTATTCATCTCCTAATCCATCGCTCAATGGATGGGTATAAACTGGGAGAATAACTATCGGGTAACCACTGAATAAAGTTTTTAGATTCTTTAATTCATCCATTTTGACTTGCCAAAGTAATAACAAATACTTACCATCAAATTTTAAGATTAGTCTATTGATATCTGTAGATATATCTGAATTATGTGCATTAAAGAAAGAAATGGGTAAATTGGGCAAATTCAATGCTTTAGGGTTCATGTCAGTGGCTTGGTAAGGATTTGCCAGCGCCATTCTGCCGGTATTGACCAAAAGACGAGCAAACGGGAACTCTTTAGCCAATCCAATCACCGCACTACGCAACAAACCTTCAAAAGGTGATTGTGGTCTTAAAAATCGTGCGGTTCGTCGACTCACCTTGACATTTTCCAACGCCGCTTGATGCCTTTCAGCGTGGTAAGCCGACAAGGTATTGGCATGACACCGCTGTTTATAAAATGCGGCAAGTTTCCAAGCTAAATTGTCAGCATCTGCGATACCCGAATTGCCACCACGGGCACCAAATGGACTAACCAGCTTTACCGAGTCACCCACAAAAAACACATTTTTTGTAAAGAGACTTTGGATACATTGACTTCGGTATAAGTAGGGACCTACCCAAACCAGCTCAAAGGTGAGATCACCAAATTGCTTTCTAAGTCTATCAGCCACCACTTCTGGACGACTGATATAATCTGGGTCGGAATTTGCCGGCATTTGGTAATCTATACGCCATACATTATCAGCCATCAGATGCTGCCATACCGCCCGATTATCATTAAAACTGGCTTCTATCCAAGTAATTCGTTCAATGGGTGGCAAATGTTCTGGAAATCGAATGTCGGCTATACACCATCTATCATCACCGAACACTTTGTTGACAGCGACGCCTAGCCACTCATGAAAAGGAGTATTGGCACCTGTGGCATCCACCACATATTGCGTTTGGATGGTATAAGAGCCAGCTGGAGTTTCTACCGTCAGAATGGCTTGATCCTTAGAGTTTTCAAATTGCACCACTTTGGACAACCATCTTAAGTCCACTGCGCAACCCTTGGCCTTCAATTCTTCTAGTCGATTGACCAAGAACATCTCAATATAAAATTGTTGTATGTTGATAAATTTTGGTTGCAGACCGTAGCTAAATTGTTGATTCAAATCAAATGAAAAAACCTCGTGCTCCCCGGCATAAGCACGCCCAATACTCCATTGAATCCCCTTATCAACCAATTTTTGATAAATTCCAAGTTTATCAAAAATCTCTAAAGATTTTTGGGTATAACAGATGCCCCTAGAAGCCGCTCCTTTAACTCCGACCGTATTATCTTCATCTAAGAGCACTACGGGAACCCCAGCTACAGCCAGCGCGCAAGCTGTAGTTAATCCACTGAGTCCTCCACCTACTACCACCACAAAATAAACATCTGATGAGTTCTGCGACAGTTCAGGAGGTACTAAGAACGGGTAGGTGGGTAATTGGTAGAGCATAGATTATTTTACATCCGTAAGACTGTTGCACCGACGGCTATGCCGCTGGTTACACTGTCAAATAACTGCCTTATGCGGTACTTGGCGGTACTTGGCGGTACTTGGCGGCCAATGAGCAATCCGTCAATTCTGCTGGTGTACGAAGTCACGCCTGATAAAATAATGACAGTTTGCTCAAAATGGTACCATGGCATGTCAATCGTCATTTAATGGTTGCTGGGGCTGGACAACCAATTCAGGTCTATCGTTTCTTTGAGGTTGAAGTGGTGTTCCTACCTGATTCTTACGCCAAATCTCCTTTAATCTATTCCATTCTGCCAAACGGCTATGAGCTTCTAAACTGTGTTGGTACATTTGTTCTTCGTCAGCCATTTGTGCGCTCAATTCTAGGCGAATTCCGTTCGGGTCAAAAAAATAAATACTACGAAAAATATGATGGTCTACAATACCCAAAACGGGAATATCATAGGCGAGTAGTCGAGCTTTGATTTGCTCCAAATGCGCTAGGCTCGGCACTTGAAAAGCTATGTGGTTGACCCAATTAGGTGTATTAGGCGAAGGTTCACACGCCACATCATTGCCTAAATCAAAAAAAGCAATAAACGAACCATCTTGTAGCCGAAAGAAGAAATGCGTGTAAGGACAATACTCCCCAGTGCTTGGAACAAAATCACTTTGAATGATATGGTAGAGTGGTAAGCCCAGAAGATCTTCAT
>JASGCH010000189.1 GCA_030054245.1 Gammaproteobacteria bacterium
CCCCAGCTCCCGCCACTCCACCAACTCCCCATCCAATAATCTGTCTAAATAATGACGCATGGTAACCATGTCAAGACTGGTGCCGAGGTCGGATGTTTGCGTACCGCGTCCAAAGCCGCCTTAGCAAACGCCCCAGATCATCTAAATAAGTAAACACCACGGGCACGACCAATAAGCTCAAGACGGTACTGGTAATAAGACCTCCGATCACGGCAACCGCCATAGGTGATCGAAAACTACCATCTGAAGCCCCCCATTCCAGAGCCACCGGCAACATCCCAGCGCCCATAGCTAAAGTGGTCATGATAATGGGCCTAGCTCGTTTGTGGCAAGCCTCAAGCAATGCAGGACGAATAGTCTGCTGAGCCTGATTGGGGTTCTGCTTTCTGGCTTCCAGCGCGTAATCAACCAGTAAGATCGAATTTTTGGTCGCCACCCCCATCAACATCACCAAGCCGATTAAAGACGGCATAGAAAAACTTTTTTGGGCAATCAACAAAGCAATAAAAGCCCCACCCAAAGCCAGAGGCAAGGCAATTAAAATGGTGATGGGGTGCAAAACACCTTTGAATAAAAGCACCAATACAGCGTAAATCGACAACAAGCCTATCAACATTGCCAAGGAAAAGCTGGCAAATAGCTCAGCCATCATTTCTGAATCGCCCACTTCTATGAGCTTAACTCCCGACGGAAGCTCATTGAGTACGGGTAAGTTTTGCACAGCTTTGGTTACTTCACCTAAAGGTTGTCCAGCGACCTCAACCTCGATGGTGATATTGCGTAACCTATCGTAGCGGTCGATCACGGCTAAATCGCTGGACAACTCGATATCGGCGACTTGTTTAAGCAGTACCGGGTGGGTCGTGCTAGGTACCAGCAAATTGCCCATAGCGTCTAGGTTTTGTCTAAACTCAGCCGGCAACTTGACAACTATGGGGATTTGCCTTTGTGCTAAATTCAGTTTAGCGATCAACTGCCGGTAATCACCTATCGTAGCAATGCGTAAAGCGTCGGCTAAGTCGGCACTGGTCACCCCTAAACGGGCGGCATCGGCATACCTAGGAATAATATTGACTTGTTGGCGTAACAAACTGGCAGTGGAAGAAATCGCCCCAAGCCCCGGTATCTGGCGCAACGATTTTTCTAGTTCAGCCGCCGCGTGTAATAAATTTTTCGGGTCATCGCCCGTCAACACCAACACATACTTTTCACCACTCCCCCCTAAGCCCACTTTGTAGCGAGTGGCCGGTAAGTCGGTAAGCACCTGGCGAATTTGGTTTTCTATGATTTGCTTTTTAGGCCTCTCCCCTCTGGGTTTTAATTGGATGGTCAAAGTGGCTTTGCGTACATCCTGGCCACCTGCACCAGAAAACGGATCGGCACCGACACTCCCTCCGCCTATAGTCGTGTAAATGCTCTTACTTTCCTGAATACCCGGGCGATCTGGAGTGCCCACCAATAAACCCCTAGCCTGATTAGAAATTTGCAGAGTATCGGCAAAAGTGGCACCCGGTGGGAGCTCCAAATACACCTGGGTTTGAGAATTATCATCTGGAGGTATAAAGCCAGTTGGCAAAAGAGGAATCAACATAATAGAGGCCATAAAAAATGCCAACGCCAACAACAGAGTGGTTACGCGAAACCGCAAACACCAATGCACCATACGCATATAGGTTTTTAACCACCAAGGGTCTGGTTTAGCCACCGCAATGGGTTTCAACATATAAGCCGCCATCATAGGTGTTAACATTCGGGCAACCAACAATGAAGTTAACACCGCGATGCTGGTCGTCCAGCCAAATTGTTTAAAGAATTTACCGGGTATGCCAGTCATAAAAGCCGTCGGCAAGAACACCGCAACAATGGTAAAGGTCGTGGCAATCACCGCTAAACCAATTTCTTGCGTCGCTTCCATCGCGGCTTGGTAGGGTGTTTTGTTCATTTGTAAGTGGCGAACGATGTTTTCAACTTCGACAATCGCATCGTCCACCAAAACACCAATCACCAAAGACAATGCCAATAGGGTTACTACATTGATGGAAAACCCCATATAAGACATACCTAAAAAGGTGGGAATGACCGACATGGGCAGAGCCACCGAAGACACAAAAGTGGCACGCCAATTGCGTAAAAATGCCCAAACCACCAATACGGCCAAGATGGCTCCTTCATACAATAAGCTCAAGGAACCATGATAATCTTCTTCTACGGGAGTTACAAAATCAAAAGCCAAACTAAATTCTAGATCGGGGTATTTCTTCTGAAATTCAGACAAAGCTTTAGGCACCATCTTGCCAACTTCGATTTCACTCGCACCTTTGCTACGCATGATTTCCATGCCAACGACTTTACTGCCGTCAACCAGCGCTATGCTACGAGTTTCGGCGACCGTGTCGTTAATTTCGGCCACTTTTTCCAGCCATACGATTTCTCCTGCACGCGTTTTGAGTTGCAGTTGTTTTAATTCATCAGCCGTGCTCACCGAACCAAGAAGACGGATAGGTTGCTCTGAAGACACCAACTTGGCACTGCCAGCAGAAGCATCTTGCTGTATATGGCGTATCTGCCGAGAAATTTCGCCGGGGGTAAGACCTAAAGCCTGCATCTTAGCCGTATTGAGTTCAATTTGCACCTCTCTTTGCACCCCGCCCACTCTTTGTACCGCGCCAACCCCCTTAATGGCCAGCAAAGCTTTGGTTAAGTCGTTGTCTATCAACCACGATAACTCGGTATCGTCTAAATATCTTGACTTGACCGTGTAAGCTAACACCGGTGTTCCAGCTAAATTCAGCTTGTTGACCACCGGATCCGATAGATCAGCGGGTAAATCACTTTTGAGTCCCTGAACGGCTGAGCGCACTTCGTCTAAAGCTTCTTGCGTTGATTTTTCTAAATTAAAATCCGCGGTGATCGACACCACACCGTCTTCAATGCGTGTGATGGTATGGCGTAATAGGGAGATGGGGGCAATGGCGTTTTCAATTTTGCGCGCCACATCAGACTCTAACTGCTGAGGAGAAGCGCCCGGCATGGAGGCTACGACCTTGATAGTGGGCAAGTCTAGGTCTGGAAATTGCTGAATTTTATTGGACTTAAAAGCCAAAACTCCAGCAACACACAGAACGACAAAAAGCATCAAGACGGGTAAGGGATTGCGGATGGACCAAGAAGAAACATTAAACATAAGATTCTCAAAGAAACAGCGGAAAAACTGAGTTACAAGGCGCCGAACAATCCGCGGAAAATGGTAATTTTCCCTTATTAACCCACCCAACAACCCGCGGAAATGAAACACTCAACACGGGAGCAAGATGCCCCCGCTACCCACCCAACAACCCGCGGAAAATGGATGAGTTACAAGGCGCCGAGTACCGGAGCTCCGACGCATATATTTGAATATGCGAGGAGC
>JASGCH010000190.1 GCA_030054245.1 Gammaproteobacteria bacterium
TTGGAAAGGAACCAACACGAACGTTGAAGGCACATTGCTTGTTTTGAGGCTGATACCCGTCCTTCCAAACGCTCAAATCTGGGCTGGCTAAATTGCTGCACGACGTGCGACTACCGCTTATCAGGAATGCTTTGGGTTCGATCGTTGTTATGTCATCAGCGTTGTCGCAAATGATTCTTGACATGGTAGACTTCCTTATTTCGGCCAGTTGAAAACTATTAAACACGCTGGAGTTCTCGAAGTAAAACCTATCTCCATTCCTCAACGCTTTAAAGGCATCGGCAAACAGGCAGGAAAATGTCGGACCGATGAGAGACCCGGGGATTGGCGTCTCAGCGAGGCCCAATGGCCACAGGTCGGCCGTGTCTAGGGAACCGTATGTTTCCAAAGCCCTTATCAAGGTTATGTCATTTTTAAACGTTGGCTTTATTCCAGTTATTCTCTGACAGTAGTTTCGGACCGTTGAATACGGCGGTAGACCGTGATCCCTTCCACGTTGGATGTTCAGGGACGCTAAGTCTGTTCCCCGGCCCGTACCGCCGGGATATCCCGAATTCGAGGTGCTAATCTCAAGCAATTGCGTTGTTAGCGCGCTAACAAGAAACTCGTCTGAGCGACGAGATTTGGTATTGAGTAGCCCCCGAAGGATTTGGTCGGTGCCGTTAGCCATCGCATACATAGATGGGTTGGCAAAGGCGGATTGCAGAGGTATATTTCCGTTCTGAAAAGGCAGGTACATTCGATCAAGGAGTGAAAATGAGGGTCTGACCAGGCTGTGCCCGAACCTGTACGCTGCAGTGGAAAACTCGGTGGGCGAAGACGGATTGATGAGCGGATTGTACCCTCCGTACTGCCCTATCATATTGTTGAAGCTCTGACCCATGACTGCTGGAAGAAATTCATAGTATGTAATCCGCTGTATTTCTGCGCCTACGATTTTCCTCGCTTCTTGGTAAAGCTTTTCATCGTTCCATTTGGGATTAATACTTGCGAGAGCGTTGGCGACGCGGTTATGCTCGCGCATAAAAATGGTGTGCAACGTGGTAAGTCCGATTTGTTCATTAGCTCTGGTGTCTCCAGCAAGAAAGCATCCTGGGCATGCAGACGGGTCCAAAGGCAGACTTGATTTAGCTCTCGGAGGAATGGGTTGACCAACCCTAAGTCGTCCTCCGCTAAATTCGCGAAGCTGAGCTGCAAGAGATGCATCGGAACCGTAAATCATGGAGCCGTCGATGAAAGTGGTGACGTCATTAATCTGCTGCCTGCCGCCAACTTCGAATGGAGAACTGGATCCCGTGCATGCGGGGACTGAGCGGATGAAGGAGAGGCACTGCCCGCCGTTCTGCGTGCCGGTTCCGAACTGCTCATCAGCCGCGGAAACACGAATAGGTAAGCATACATCTGTGTTTTGACAGTTGTTGCAGGTTCCTTGCAAGCCGGCTGCGCGATTAATATCGTGGTTCAGAAACTGTCCGAATTGCATCACCATGTGCGAAACACTAGTTTCGTCCAAACTTCGATCGCTCACTATATTGGTACTGACTATGCGTGGACTGGGGACTGGAGGGACGAACGGACCAATGGGTAAAACCGCTTCGGCGTAGTTCTGAAGATACCCGCGTATCGAGCTTATACCATCTTCGTAATAAGGGGGTAGAATTCGCCTAAACGCGGTGGTTGCCGCACCCCAAAGAGGATTTTGAAGATTATTGCAGGTGCCATCGATGGAGCGGTACAAATTAACTGCCGGGGTTGAGCAATTTGGAGAAGCGAGCAATCTTCGACAACCACTCACTTCGAATAGCTCCGCTAGTTCAGACGACGTCAGAACAGTTCCTACTTCGTGGTACTTGTACGTTGTACTTTTTGGTTCAAGTAGTTTCCTTTCTGCTCGGCGAACCATTTCTTCATAAGCAATGCGAGCTTTTCCGTGTTCGACGGCCTTTTGCGATGGTATTTTGAAAAGTTTAAATAGCACACTCTCGGCTCCGGCCATCTGAGCCTTCGACCGGAGGTTGGCTATCGCTACTGCGCTTTGTTCATCCAGCGACTGTATGTAGAGCTGAGTTTCTGTAATAGCTTCATTAATAGCTTGTTTGCGTACTGCATCATCGGAGCTTTCCATCAGAACCTCATCCAATTCCTCCTTGTTCGTATGGGCCACAGTTTCTAGTGCAGTCGACCATAGCACGGCGACAATGGCAACAAGAACTCGATAGTTCATCTTCGAACTGACAAATAAGCTGTGCAAACGAGTCGTTGCAGCTAGGCTTTATATAATCACAAATGTAACTTCGCGAGCACGTGAGCGCAGGCGGCGTGCGCGAAACTGATTACCTTTTTAAATCATTATTATGCCTTGAATTTTGAGAACATGCAGTTATAATGCTATATTATTGTTAACTGCACGGTAAGATTTTCGTATATCCGGCAAGGAGTACACGACTGCCAACGTTCAGATGCACACTCGTCCCCTCCCAAATTCTACTTATTCTGATAAGATAATAAAACATTTAGTACTTTATCTGTCACGATTCAGTGAAGCCAAATGTAAGAGGCTAAGTGGAAGTACTTTAAGTTGCTTTGCAATTTACCGCAAATACATATTATAGCAATGCAATATTGATTGTATTTGACAATCTTTGAAGAATTGCAAGAAAGTAAAAAAATAAATAATAATAACCATTTCTACAGTACAATGAGTTTTGGTTTGTTTTTTTTTATCATATGAGTTTCCTAAAAAATTTATTTTAACTTGCCTCCTACTGACGCGTAGGACGATAATCCTACGCGTAGGACGACGGGGGATTAACGGTTAATTTGCTTTCATAGACGTTTCTATTTACTCAGTTTTGTATATTACGGAATGGCAAAAATGCATGTGTTACTGAAAACAGTTGTGTTTTTATCCGCATTTTGAAGCTGAATGAATTCATATTTTGTAAACATTGCCCGCAAAACATATAAAACCAGACCAGCAAACAACTTGCTTAAATATGTGGCTGGCCATATTGTTGTGTTTGTATTATATGTAGCTCATATTTGGGGAATTAACGAGTGGGTTAGTTGAGCCCATTTTAAGTACTGTCTCGGTATCTTTATACTTCTATCATACACAACTGGGCATTGCTGTCAAATTAACTGGCTAAGGCCATACAATGTACCACTCCTTAATTCCCCATCTATGAGCTACATATAACACAAAAACAACAAAATGGCCAGCCACATATTTAGGCAAGTTGTTTGCTGGTTTGGGTTTATTTGTTCTGCGGCCAATGTTTTCAAAACAAGAATTCATTCAGCTTCAAATGACGGATAAAAACCATTATGGAATCCCCACCAAAGTAGGCTTCCTTATCTGCAGTCCTTGAAGACCTAGACCAAGCAGCCCTTTGGGAGGC
>JASGCH010000014.1 GCA_030054245.1 Gammaproteobacteria bacterium
ACAACCTATAGTTATTCTTTTTTGCACCGCCCACAAATAAAAAACTGTTGCAGAATAAAAAACCATTTTGCAGAACAACCCGAGTAAACAACGGTTGCATAACAAGCCACCAAATTACAAGGATTTTGTGCGCTCAACCAGCGGAATTTACTAATATAAGGCTGACAACCTTTGAGGTCTATGCCGATGCGCAAAAAATCTATGCGTAAATTCTATGCAACCCGAATTTTCAATTATACTAAAAAGTACTTGTGACCGTTGCTCCGTGAGCTGTCGTCATTACCAAGCTTGCGCGCACCGCGCAACCAGCGGGATTGACGATGAAGTGCCTTGGGGGGCGCCCCGTATAACGCAGTCATTTGAGATATTTGGTGATACCAGATAGTCTCTCCCTATTTTTATCTATTCATCACTCATGCAATACTTGTGGCAACCGCCCCCTCCCTATTCTGTCCCCATCCAAGGTCAGGAGACTTTGTTCCCTGTGCACCGCATTTTTTGTGTCGGCAGAAATTACCAAGCCCACGCGCTGGAAATGGGTAAATCCGTGGATAAATCCACCAGCACACCCTTTTATTTTACCAAATCTCCGACTGCGCTAGTCCATTCTAAAAGCCATATACCTTACCCACCGGGCACCCACAATTTACATCATGAAATGGAATTGGTTGTAGCTATTGGAGGTTCTGGATTCCAATTAACATCCTCCCAAGCCGCTGGTATGGTATATGGTTATGCTTGTGGCTTAGATTTGACTCGGCGAGATTTACAAGCTGTCGCTAAAGAAAAAAGTTTACCGTGGGACTTGGGTAAGGATTTTGAAAATGCCGCAGTCATCTCTGATATTGTCTGTCGTCCAAACTATATCTTAGACAAGGGCCGCATCGATTTACGCGTCAACGGCATCTTGCGCCAAGACGCCGATATCTCCCAGCTGATCTGGTCGATTCCAGAAATCATCGAAGATTTATCAAAATATTATCATTTGCAACCGGGCGATTTGATTTATACCGGGACTCCTGAAGGAGTTTCAGCCTTAAAATCGGGTGATTTTTTAGTGGGCAGTATTGAGGGTTTAGGTACGGTAGAGCTGAGCATTGCCTAAAAAAGATCATTACCTCATCGGCTAGGCTACGGTTGCACAGACCTAACTTCGCACGGCTAGCCAACTCATTTACAATGCGTCAATTCTGCTGATGTGGAAGCTCCAGCAACCCTTATGATAGCTCACAAGGCAAAGATATTGATAAGACTGTTGCACCATCGGCTGGCGCAACAGTCTTTTGACAGTGATAGTGCCATCCGTCATTTATCATCATGGACAGACTCCAAAATATTGAAACTTTTGTACGCGTAGCACAACTTCGCAGTTTTAGCCAAGCCGCTAAAGAACTGCGCGTCGTGCGTTCGGTCATTACCAGTCGTATCCAAAATTTGGAATCTTATATCGGTGCGCCTTTGTTCTACCGCAATACCCGTTCAGTACAGCTCACCGAAATAGGTTGGTCTTATTTGCAAGATTGCGAAGATTTGGTCAGTCGTGCCCATATCGTTGTCGATAAAATTCGTGATAGTAAAAGTTCTCCCAAAGGAGTGTTGCGGGTACACGCTTTGACGGGCTTGGTATTAGGACGGTTTGCCCATTTTATCCATCAGTTTCAAGAACAATTTCCAGATATTCAATTACATTTAAATGTCAGCGATGCGGCCGTCGATCCGGTGCAAACGGGTTATGATTGTGCCTTACAAATTTTTCCTATCGCCTCGACCAATGTCATAGCCAAAAAATTATTTCCTATTCGGAGAATTCTTTGTGCCTCACCCACCTACTTAAAAATCCATGGCACACCCAAAGACCCTAGGGAGTTGCACCGGTTTCAACTGGGTTTGTATTCCCACTATCCCTCCAGAGATAAATGGACATTTCATCATTCTAGTGAATTAGTGACCATTTACTTGCACGCTCAACTCTTAACCAACAGTGTTCATTTATTACGCGAATACGCTCTAGATCACGCGGGTATTGTGTGTTTACCTACTCTAGTAGCCACGGATCCACTGTTAAACGCCCAACTACAAGTTGTGTTGCCCGAACATATTCTGTCGTCTTTTTGGCTCACGGTCATTTACCCGCCAACGGCACGAGAAAACTATAAATTAAACTTATTCTTGACTTATATGAACCAGTACTTTCAGCGCCACCCTCCTTGGGACAAAGAGCTACTCGAACAAAAACTTATCCCCGATACTTTAATCATCCATTAAAAAATCATTGCCTCCCTATGCCACCCTATGGAGCGACCTACACTAGCCAATGGCTGTGTCATTGCGGTTCACCCCTAGAAAAAACTATTGCACCATCGGCTGGTGCAACAGTCTTATAACGCAGTCGTGAGCTATTCTCGCATATTGAGTATATGCTAGAATAGCGGCCAAGGTGTAACCACGGCGTAACCGATGGTGCAATAGCCTTTAGAATATATGACCCCTATGAATAGGACCACTGTTGACCTACATTTTAAAAACGCCGTTGTGACCGGAGCTTGTGGTGGATTGGGACAGGCCTTGGTCCGAGCCTTATTAAGTTCTGGCGCTAAAGTGGCTATGATTGGACTAGACCTTGCCAAAATGCAAGCCGTCGCTCAATCTATGCATGCCGGTGATAGAGTACGCTACTATACTCCCGATGTATCTAACCTTGAAGCTATGCGCAAGGTGGCTGATGATTGGTTAGATCAATCAGGGCTACCGGATTTAATTATTGCCAATGCAGGAGTGGCCGCCGGTTTTGATATTGAATTTGTCGATGATTTGCAAGTTTTTAAACGATTACTAGACATTAATGTATTGGGTCCTATCTATACATTTCATCCCTTCATTGCCAAGTTAAGAGCCACTCCCTCCCATCCTTGCTCTTTGGTGGGTGTAGCCAGTATTGCTGGATGGCGTGGAATGCCCGGAAACGGTGCTTATTGTGCTAGTAAGGGGGCACTGATACGCTATCTGCAAAGTCTTCGAGCCGAATGCCGCCATAGCTCTATGCGCGTGCACACCGTAAGCCCAGGGTATTTACGCACGGCTTTGACTGCCGGAAATACATTTTCCATGCCCGGATTATTAGAGCCTGACATAGCCGCACAAATCATGTTAAAAGCCATCCAACAAGGTAAAGAGCAAATCGTCATTCCTAAAAGAATAGGTTGGCTATCACACCTACTTAGCCTATTGCCAGTTCCCCTCCACGACGCTATTTTACTCCGTCAACCGCGCAAACCGCGCGCTGGAGAAGCAGGCTCAACCCCTATCCCCGGTTTAACCGATAAATCTCCATGACCTCCACCTCGCCCACAGAACAACAAATAGCCTTAATTGGTGCTGGACCTGCTGGTCTAGCTATGGCACAAAATTGTGCTAAGTTACAAATTCCGTTTCAAGGGTTTGAATCTCATAACGAAGTAGGGGGTCTATGGAATATTAACAATCCACAGTCCACGATGTATTCTAGTGCACACTTGATATCCAGTGCCAAAATGACAGAGTTTACCGAGTTTCCTATGCCTCAAGGCACACCAGATTATCCCAGTCATTCTTTAATGTGCGCCTATTTTCAAGCTTACGCCGATGCCTTTGATTTGCGTAAACACTATCGGTTTAACACCAAAGTTTTAAGCGTTAAGCCCTTGACCAAGAATCCTGACTCTCTATGGCAAGTCGATACCCAATCGACAACCGATGCTAGTATCCGCAGTGCGGTATATCAAGGTGTGGTGATTGCCAGTGGCACTTTGTCTTATCCCAACCTACCTAAACTCAAAGGACAATTTGACGGTGAAATGTGGCATACCGCCCAATACAAATCCCCTGAACAATTAGCCGGTAAAAGAGTACTCATAGTAGGTGCAGGAAATTCGGGTTGCGACATTGCAGTCGATGCCGCACACCACGCCCAAAGCGTCGATATTTCGGTAAGGCGGGGTTATTATTTTGTGCCAAAATATATTTTTGGCAAACCTGCAGATACGATAGGAGGTAAAATCAAATTGCCTCGCCGCTTAAAACAGCGGATAGATGCCATGATCTTGCGTTGGTTTACTGGTGACCCTAGCCGATTTGGCTTCCCTAAGCCCAATTATAAAATCTACGAATCGCACCCTATTGTTAATTCGCTTATTTTGTACCATATTGGACATGGGAATGTAGGTGTTAAACCAGATATATCGCGTCTAGACCAGCACACCGTGTGGTTTCAAGATGGAAGTCACCAAAGTTATGATTTAATTTTACTAG
Source organism: Gammaproteobacteria bacterium (assembly GCA_030054245.1). Lineage (GTDB taxonomy): Bacteria > Pseudomonadota > Gammaproteobacteria > Burkholderiales > Burkholderiaceae_C > JASGCH01. The sequence continues at coordinate 4,288 of JASGCH010000014.1, forward strand.
CGACAGGCTACCAATTACATTACCCATTCATAGACAAAACCTTATTAAACTGGCAAGGATTTGCCCCCCAATTATTTTTAAATATCTTTTCTCCACATTTTAGGCGCTTGGCAGTCGTAGGGATGGTGGAATCCAACGGTTTAGGTTGGCAAGGTCGTTATGAACAAGCTAAGTTGGTGGCCGCCTATTGGCAGGGCTTAGCATCGGTTAAGCAACAAAGTGAGCAACTTTGGCAATCCATACAAAATTCCCAACCTGATGTAAGGGGAGGCTACCCTTATTTACCCTTAGAACGCATGGCCTATTATGTCCAAAAAGATGTTTACCTGAAAGAACTCCAGAAAGCTTATGCGACACTGCAGTAGCAAACCTAGCTTAGAACCTTGGTTTCTCAACCGACCACATCGATCTAATATCTTTATTTGGCCAGTTAAAATTCCTCAGTCCTGGAAATAGCCGCCCCGTTTATCACCTATTGAACCACTATGTTACCTATCGATGAAGTGCGTCTGAATTTTAATCCGGATAGCTTACAAATTTTAAATATCGTCATTGGCTTTATCATGTTTGGTATCGCTTTAGATACCAAACTCGAAGACTTTAAACGAGTGGTTAAAGTGCCACTGGCTATGACTGTGGGTATTGTTGCCCAGTTTTTGTTGCTACCCGCTACAACTTATGGATTATCCTTAGCTCTGCAAGTGGGTCCCAGTATTGCGCTGGGCATGTTGTTGGTAGCCTGTTGTCCACCGGGCAATTTATCCAATGTATTGACTCATCGGTGTGGTGGCAATGTGGCTTTGTCGGTTTCGATGACGGCCATTTCAAATGCTTTATGTATCGTCTTGATGCCTGTCAATTTTGCATTTTGGGGTGCTCTTCATCCTACGGCCAGCCCCCTATTAAAAACCATTTCCCTAAGCCCCCTCGATATGACTTTGCATATCATTGCCATTATTGGTTTACCTTTTGTCTTAGGCATCTGGTGCGCCATCAAGTTACCTAAATTAACTGCACGCATTAAACGCCCTGCTGGGTTGCTCAGCATCTTTTTATTGGTAGTCTTTATCGTTGGGGCGATTGCCGGTAATTGGCAATACTTTATGGACTTTGTAGGCCTTGTACTCCTAGCTGTAGTATTACAGGATGCCATGGCCTTTGCCATTGGTTATTTCTGTGCCCGTGCCACTGGATTAGCAGAATATGATAGGAAAGCCATAGCTATGGAAGTTGGCGTCCGCAACGCGGGCTTAGGTCTTGTACTGATATTTGCATTTTTTGAGGGTCTAGGGGGTATGGCGGTGGTCGCAGGTGTTTGGGGATTTTGGGATCTGATTGCCGGATTGATATTGGCAGAGTGGTGGCGTAAACGCAAAACCACCGGCTAATCGGACCTATGCAAGCCAAGCACATACTCATCACCGGCGCCCAGGGTTTTTTGGGCACTTCTTTGATCAATTATTTGATTAGCGTACCTTGGGCAAAACTTATCGTAGGTGTCGATGTACGCCAAAAAAGCTTAGACTCTCCTAAAGTAAAATTATATCTATTGGATATCAGGGACCCTTATTTACCAGACTTGATGCTTAAGCATCATATAGATACCGTGGTACACTTGGCATCAGTGGTTACACCGACTAAAACCATGACCCAAGAAACCATGTATGACATAGATGTCAACGGAACACATCAGGTCTTAGTAGCTTGCCAACGGGCTGGCGTAAAACACCTTGTCGTGTCTTCAAGTGGTGCGGCTTACGGTTATTACCCTGACAACCCCCCATGGATAGACGAATCAACTCCGTTGCGCGGACACCCTCGATTTGCTTACGCTCACCATAAAATGTTGGTAGAAAAAATGCTGTGTGCATGGCGTCATCAACACCCTGAATTAAAACAAACGGTCTTTCGCATAGGAACCATTTTAGGGCACCAAGTAAACAACCAACTAACCGATCTATTTACCCAAAAAAGGTTACTACGGATTGTAGGAAGCCCTAGTCCCTTCGTGTTTATTTGGGATGAAGATGTGGTATCCGCCCTAGCTCATGCCTTAACTGGAGCACCCGCTGGTTGTTATAACTTAGCGGGTGATGGCTATTTAACCATCGATGACTTAGCCAGAAAATTAGCCAAGAAAACCTGGTCCATACCCGCAAAGTGGTTGGCATTCCTACTGACGGTGGGAAAGTATTTGGGACTCACGGTTTATGGACCGGAACAAGTAGATTTTTTACGCTATCGCCCGGTGTTATCCAACACCAAGCTCAAAACCGAATTTGGCTTCACTCCGCAGAAAACCAGCGAGCAAGCTTTCGACGCGTTCGTCAAGATGAAGAACTTGGTATGAGGTTATATAAACCTGAAACTGTTGCACCATCGGCTGGCGCCACAGTCTTACCTTGTGATGACCACAGATTACCAGAAATGGTGCAACAGTCTTGCGGCCTTAAAGTCATTAATTACCTCCCAATAGTGGGCAACTTTAAAAGATAGACGGTTGGCCGGCGGGCTACCCTTCAAAATATCAAACTAGCTGATACGCATCCCTACTTTAGCCCCCAATTGAGGTTGTAAAATATAAATGCCTTCGGCTTCATTATCGCTTGATGCGGCTAACACCATGCCTTCAGAAATACCAAATCGCATCTTGCGTGGCACTAGATTAACCAGCACTATGGTATAGTTGCCAATAAGGTCTTCCGGGCGATAAAATTTAGCAATCCCACTGAAAATTTGTCTTAACCTACCTTCTCCCAGATCGATCATGAGTCTTAACAACTTGTTGGAGCCCTCTACCGCATGGCATTCAACAATCAACCCCACGCGCATATCGATTTGAGTAAAGAGTGGGAGGTCTATCTGTGGCGTAGTCAATAAATTGACCGGATGATCAGGTAATTTTTGACCCATAGAACTGGTGTCTTGGGTACTTGGTACAGAAGGAGGGGAAGCTAAGTTCTTTGGATAGTCCGAGTTAAGAAAAGCAGATTGTACTTTTGCTAACTCCATCCGTTTCATGAGGTGGGTATAATGGCCAATGACATGACCCACAGGTAATAAGCTACGGCCATCGTCAAAGTATTTACAAGCTGAACCTAAAAATTCCTCTATCGCATCCGTCAGAGAAGGTGTAATGGGTTTCATCATAATAGATACCAACCTAAACGCTTGGATTGAAGTTGAACACACACTGTGTAATAATTTTCGTTCACTCTCAAGCTCTAGGTGTTTTACCAAAAACCAAGGTTTGTAATGGTCAATCAATACATTAATTTGATCTACAAAACCCAATATATTCCGGATAACTTGCGCAAAGTTTCTTCTTGTGTAAAGTGTGATCACCTCCGGCAATAATTTTTTTTGTGCCTCTTCCAATAATAGTCCCCCATGCAGATGGGGGGAGGTTGATTCGGGAAACGAGATCTCTCCTAACTGATTTGCAAAATGATTTTGTAAAAAAACAGCAGAGCGTGCGGCAATGTTCAGCCACTTCCCAACAATATCAGCGTTTACTTTGTTTACAAAATCTTTTAAATCAATATCTATGTCGTCATGTTTAGCCGTCAATTTACTGGCTAAATAATACCGTAATGCGTTAGGGTTGAGCCCCTCGTGCAAGTAGCGCAATGGTTGCCAACCAGTACCCTTGCTCTTGCTCATTTTCTCACCATTAACCGTCAAAAATCCATGAACAAAAACCGAGGTAGGTGTTTTTCTGCCACTAAAATGTAGAATAGCTGGCCAAAAAAGCGTATGGAAGGTAATGATATCCTTGCCGATAAAATGGTATTGCTCCACATTAGGATCATTCATGTAATCCTCAAAACTACGCTGGTCGGAACTAAGTTTATTTTCCAAATAGTATTGAAGAGAGGCAAGATAACATATCGGCGCGTCGAGCCAAACATAAAAATACTTACCCACCGTATCCGGAATTGGAATCCCAAAGTAGGGGGCATCCCGACTAATATCCCAATCTTCCAGTTTTGAGTTTCCATCTGCATCTGGTTGCAACCACTCATCCAATTTATTTCTTACTTCCACCTGTACCGCGGGGACTCCTTGTGCACTGACAGATTTTGTCCAGTCATTAATAAACTTCCAGCATCTTTTGTCGGATAACTTAAAAAATAGATGTCTTGAGCTTTTGCGTATTGGGTTACTACCTGTGAGTACTGAATAGGGATTTAATAAATCCGTGGGGGCATAAACACTGGCACAAACCTCGCAATTGTCTGAGTATTGATCCAAGGCGTGGCATTTCGGACATTCTCCTTTGACATACCGATCTGGCAAAAACATATTTTTTACCTGATCAAAATATTGTTCAACTTCTCTTTCTACAATTAAACCCGTGGCTTTGAGTTTTTGGTAAATTTCTACCGTCAGTTTTTCGTTCTCAACACTGTCTGTTGAATGCCAATGATCAAAAGCAAGCTCAAACCCATCCAAATATTCCTTTCTTTTAGACGCGATGGCGCGAACAAATTCTCTTGGTGATTGTTGGGCAGCTTCAGCGGCTATCATGATGGGTACCCCATGAGCGTCATCGGCACAAACAAAATAGACCCTATGAGACAACATACGCTGACTTCTCACCCAAATATCCGCCTGAACATATTCAAGGATATGACCTAAGTGCAAATCACCATTGGCATAAGGTAAGGCGGCAGTAACAAAAATATCGCGCATAAAAAAAACCTCAATCAAACAAAGACCCTTATTCGCTGTTTCATAGGTGACTACACAGCAAAATTACGGTGTTAGGGCGATCACTAAATCACCCGCGGAGGAACAAGATCGCTAGCGATTAAAATTGTTTTCGGCAAATGACCAATTCACTAACTTGTCTAAAAAAGTTTCTACAAATTTTTGGCGCAAATTGCGATAATCTATGTAATAAGCGTGCTCCCAAACATCTACAGTCAAAATGGCCTCATCCCCAGTAGTCATCGGAGTGCCGGCGGCCCCTGTGTTCACTATATCTAGGGTGCCGTTTGATTTTTTAACCAACCAAGTCCAACCAGAGCCAAAATTTCCCACGGCAGATTTTACAAAAGCTTGACTAAACGCATCATAACTCCCCCATTTATTTTGAATAGCCAACGCCAAACCTCCAGAGGGTTGTCCACCACCACTAGGCTTCATACAATTCCAAAAAAAAGTGTGATTCCATATTTGGGCCGCGTTGTTATATATACCACCCGAAGACCTTACAATGATGGCTTCCAAGGTCATATCTTGAAATTCGGTGCCCATTTGCAAATTATTCAAATTGACTACATAAGCATTGTGATGTTTTCCATGGTGGAACTCTAACGATTCGCGAGAATAATAAGGAGCTAAAGCATCTAAGCCGTATGGCAATGGGGGAAGCGTATGTAACATAATCAATCCTATAAAAAAATAAATAAATCTTTGAACTTAACATTTACAGGAGCTCACAAGCGAACAGTCTTGAACCAAGAGTAGTTTGGTTGGCAAGCACCCTAATACCATGATATCATGATATTAGGGTAATCGGGCGCCCCCCGTCGCAGTGCTCCCCCTAACTAAAAGACGGTTGCACCATCGGCTGGTGCCGCGGTTGTCAAATGACTGCGTTAGGTAGGTGCTTAAGTTCGTTGCGCTATCCATTGCGCTTCCACTCCCAGTCTCGCATATACTCAATATGCGAGACTGGGAGCGCCCACCATGATCATCTTCGGACATGAAGCTGGGGGCGACTGCTCCAGCCTTGTACTTTGACAGCTCACCGAGCGGCACCAGCCGATGGTGCAACCGTCTTACTTATGATGAGCATACCGCTCTAATAAGTACAGCAACTGCTCGGGCATCTCTATTCTATCATAAACTAAAGTACTTAGTGGGGCTCCGGCCTCGGTACGAATATAACCATAATCAGCAAAAACAGTGTGCATGTGTGCACTTATTCCGGCTTCCATGTCGCGTATATCATCACCCACATACCAACAGTCTTGGCAACTAACTCCTATTTGCCTTGAAGCTAGCCGGAGAGGCAATGGGTGAGGTTTAAAAAATTCGGTAGTATCCCCACAAACTACCGTTTGGGCAGACATCAACAATGAAATGGATTGGACAATGGGATAAGTGTAGCGCGTAAACTTATTCGTCACGATTCCCCAAGACAATCCTAATTTAGTGATTTCTTGAATGAGATGGTCCACGCCTTCGAATAAACAAGTGTTATCCAACAAACATTTTTCATAATTAGCTAAAAACTCAGCCTTTAGATTAGGAAAATTTTGTTGATATTCATGGTGCTGTGTGTATTCGCCAGCAAGTGCTGTGGCGACCATAAGTCGCGCTCCTCCACTCGCGCTACTTCGATACTGTTGCCACCCCAAAGCCGGTAAACCTCTATTTTCACGCATTTGATCAGCGGCCAGCGCCAAATCTTTAACACTATCGATCAATGTCCCATCTAAATCAAACAAAACGGCTTTTATCATCGTCAAAAGTAAGTTTTTGGGTAGCGATCAAGTAGTTGGTTTTAGGAACCGCGATGAGGCGAAATCTTCTAGACCACGGATTGTACGAAACGCCGGTGATATTTTTTACAAACAACTCAGAATCTCTACAATACTCAGCCATTTCTGATGGCTTTATAAAATGGTTATAGTCGTGTAAGCCTTTGGGAAGTAGATTGAGTAAGTATTCAGCCACAACTACGGACTCAAAATACGAGGTGGCCGATCGATTTAATGTAGAAAGAAATACCCACCCTTGTGGCTTAACCAATTCAGAGCACCCACGAATCATTTCAATCGGGTTAGCTACATGCTCTAATACCTCGAGACAAGTTACCACATCAAATTTATGGCTATACTGTCTATCCAACAACAAGTCAGCAATACCCTTGTTAAAGAAATCTACCGATTCGTTTTGGACGGCTTGGGCGTGTTGTTTGGCAACGGCTATGGCTTGAGAGTCTAAGTCTAATCCCACAACTTTAGCCTTATAAATTCTAGATAATCTATCCGCCAATAGTCCGCCTCCACACCCTACATCTAAAACTAAACGACCTTTTAAATCAACCCATTGAGCAATCCATCTGCTACGCAAATCATTGATCTCATGGAGTGTGGCAAAGGGACCAGACTTATCCCACCAAGCATTTGAATGCTGCTGAAATTTAGCTATCTCGATTTCTTCATAAGACGATAACATAAGGTACCCCAAAATCTGGCCACCAAACTCCATTCAACCCAAACCATTAACTCTCTGTTTGACCGGCTGTCAGTCGAAGGTCAGCCACACACTCTAGCTACTTAGAGACCTTTGCGTAACTGACTGCACTACCAAATGACTGACTTATGTATGTGCCTCAATTGGTTGCGATATCCCCTTGTACTTTGCCAGTTCGCCCGAGCGGTTTAGCCCTCGGCGCAAAGGTCTCCTTATTCTAAGCCAAAGAGGATCACGCCTTATCGAGAAGCCATACGACCCGATAGTCCAAACCAGCTAAAACCAGTCACTTCAGCAAACACCCAGCTAGCACTCCATTCGGCAACCGATGATGCTATGAATTAAAAATTTATTTTTGTCTAGTTCCAACCACCTCAATTTCCACCCTTCTGTTTTTAGCACGCCCTTCTGGAGTTTTATTATCTGCAATGGGTTGCCTTTCCCCTTTGCCTTCAATATACACCCTATTTTTTGAAATACCCTTAGAAACTAGGTAAGCACGCACCGCCTCAGCCCTTTTTACAGATAATTTTTGGTTATAGCCATCGCTACCCACACTATCCGTATGACCTGTAGCAATCACGACTTCTAAATTAATATTCTGAATTTTTGTAATCAACTCATTTAATTTTTCTTTACCTATAGGCTTTAATACCGATTTATCAAAATCGAAAAAAGAATCAGAAGCATAACTGACCTTGTTAGACAAAGGTTTAGGTGGTGCTGGGACCGGAGCTGGCACAGGAGCTGGGGCTGGGACTGGAGCCGGAGCCACAACAGGAGCTGGAGCCGGAGCCGGAACCACAACAGGAGCTGGAGCTGGAGCTGGAGCTGGAGCTGTAGGAGCATCTACACATCCTGATGCCGCAGTCGCTGGGGTCCAACTCGAGGAACGCCAGCAATCTCCGGTAGAACTTTTCCATGGTTGACCAAAAGAGGATACCCAATTCGAAGACTGCGCGCTCGAAGACTGCGCATGCACGGTGTTTATCAAAACATAAAGTGGTAACACCACGAAGGATACTTTCAAAAATGGATTCATAATCTTATTTTAAAATTAATATTAACAAGGAACCTACATAAGGCGCCACCGACAGTCCACAAGAGACCTTACAATGGAACAGAACCGCAAGCACCACCAGCGAACCATCTTAAGACCGTTGCACCGGCGGCTGTACCGTAGATAGCACAGCGCAACCAGCGGAATTTATTGAAATGATCATTCGTTGGTGGGTGCTCCCAGTCTTGCATAAGGAGTATATGCGAAACTGGTTCGCGAAGGTGTAACCGCGACCATAGCCGATGGTGTAATAGCCTTTTATCTTTAACTATTGTAGCCAAGATACCTCCTATTATAGCAAAAATTTATTTAAAAATTATCTTAACAAATAATTTTCTGTTGAATGGTAGTAGGTAGTATATATCCAAAACATTTGGCAGCTAAAGAAAGGGGACTCACATTTCAGTGAGTGATGGTAACGACCCCACTTCATTAAATTCAAGCAACGGAATTTTTTTGGTTTTGTCTCTCAATAGGGAGAAGACTGTTGCGCCATCGGCTGGTGCCGCTCGGTGAGCTGTCATCATTACAAGGCTAGCGCGTACGCCCCCAGCGGAATTTACTTGGATGATCATTCGTTGGTGGGCGCTCCCAGTCGCGCATATTAAGTATATGCGCGACTGGGAGCGGAAGCCCAATGGATAGCGCAACGAACTTAAGCACCTACATAACGCAGTAATATGGACAACCACGGCACCAAAGCTGATGGCGCAACCCTATTACCTATACTAATCAAAAATATTGTCTTTCGAACATTCGACAGAAATCCCTAAGTGTTGGTACGCGGCTGGAGTAGCTATGCGACCGCGAGCTGTCCTTTGAATATAACCTCGCTGAATTAAATAAGGCTCTATAGTATCTTCAACAGTCGCATTTTCCTCACAAATACAAGTGGCTAAATTATCAATCCCCACGGGACCGCCATTAAATCGATGGATGATGGCTTCTAGCAATTTTCTATCCATAAAATCCAATCCAAGGGGATCCACATCCAACATACCCAAAGCAACATGAGCCGTTTTAATGTCTATAATACCATTCCCACGAACTTGTGCGTAATCTCGCACTCGGCGTAGTAATCGGTTAGCAATTCTAGGAGTTGCCCGGGATCTCTTAGCTATCTCCAATGCTCCACCTGGGTCTATGGCTATATTTAACAAACCCGCACTTCGTAATACAATTTCTTGAAGTTCACTCTGGGTATAAAACTCTAAATGCTCCACAATACCGAATCTATCTCTCAAGGGTTTGGTTAACATACCTGCTCTCGTCGTCGCGGCCACTAAGGTAAAGGGCTGTAAGTCAATCTTAATACTTCTAGCGGCGGGTCCTTCTCCTAGCATAATATCAATTTTGAAGTCCTCTAAGGCTGGGTATAAAATTTCCTCAACAATGTTGGGTAACCTATGAACTTCATCTATAAACAATACTTCATTGCGCTTTAATCCCGTCAAAAGCGCGGCTAAATCTTTGGGTTTTTCTAATATAGGACCACTCGTTTGTTTCCAACCAACCCCCAATTCGTAAGCAATAATGTGTGCCAAGGTGGTTTTACCCAATCCAGGAGGTCCAAACAATAATACATGATCTAAAGATTCATTTCTTTGTTTGGTAGCTTGAATAAATACAGAGAGTTTTTCACAAATTTTAGTTTGCCCGGTGTACTCTTTAAGCGTTTTCGGACGCAAAGCTTTATCCAAAACCTCTTCTTTATGAGAGTCGGTTTTTGCCTCCACTATCCTGGAAAAAGTCGCTAAATTATCTTTTTGTATGCTCATGGCCGTTTAAGAAAAAGACTATAGTTGCACGATCCGCTCGCTTTACCAGTTTTAGTAAAGCGAATCTAACAGCATTGACTGACCGCGCTTAGGCTTATACACACCTAGAGACCTTTGCACCGACGGCTATACCGCTCGGGCGAACTGTCAAAGTACAAGACTAGAGCAAACGCCCTCAGCGGAATTTACTGAGATGATCATGGTGGGCGCTCCCAGTCTCGCATATGGAGTATATGCGAGACTGGGAGCGGAAGCGCAATGGATAG
>JASGCH010000191.1 GCA_030054245.1 Gammaproteobacteria bacterium
TTTAGAGAATTTAGGGGAAGGGGGGATGTTATCAATGGCTAGGACCAAGGATCCATTAAGTGAAAGCGAAATTATAGCAAAAAGTGAGCAAATGGATTGGTTGTCCAATGTTATTCACTTTAAACTCTCTCGCATCATTAAAGCGGAAGAGTTTGATAAGTTCACTGTTGGAGGGGCGCTGACAGCTAGAGAGCGTGAAGTTTTAAAATGGTCTGCTGATGGTAAATCCTCGCAAGATATAGCTGAGATTTTGAAAATAGCTAAAAACACCGTTGATTTTCATATTAAAAATGCCATTTTGAAGTTGCAAGCAGCCAACAAAACTTCAGCAGTGATAAGAGCGTATGCTATGGGTTATCTGGTGTAAATGAATGGTAAGGATGGTGACTTCTGGGTTTTACTGGGATCTGCTCCAACCAAAAGACTGTTGCACCATCGGCTGGTGCCGCTCGGTGAGCTGTCATGATTACAAGGCTTCCACGATCGCCCCAGCTTCATTTCCGAAGAGGGTCATTCGCTGGTGAGTACCGCATAACGCCATAATTTGACAACCGCGGCACCAGTCGATGGTGTAACAGTCTTTTATTGAGTATATGCGGGAATAGCTCGCGGAGGTGTAACCGTTGCACCAGCCGATGGCGCAATAGTTTTATTTATAAAAAATGTAAGGTTTTGCATTCTTATTTTTTTGTAAGTATAATTTCCCAAGCAAGGTCAATACTATTGCTATTGCGCCTACGCTTGTACCGCCTTGGTGAACAAGACTGTTGCACCATCAGCGGGTGCCACGATTGTCAAATTACTGCGTTACTTAGGTTCCGCAGTTGTTACGCTATCTATTGCGCTTCCGCTGGTGAATACCGCATAACGCCGTATTTTGGCATTGAGCCGGCGGTGCAACGGTCGTTCATCTCGTTTGTTTGATAAAAATCCTATGCCAATGCCTAGTTCATATAAACCCTATTTTCAACTACAAGTTTCTAGTTTACTTGCAGAATTTATCAATAATGAAGTTTTTCCGAGTTTATCATTAAAAATCAGTCAACAGGAATTTTGGCAAGGATTCTCTATCTTGACTCGAGATTTAGCCAAAACCAATAAACATTTATTGTTAGAAAGAGAACGATTGAGAGATGCCCTTAACGATTGGCATACCAAAAACCCAGGACCTATCACTGATTTGGACCATTACAAGTCTTATTTGAGGACGATAGGTTATTTACAAGAAAGACCCAAGTCGATTGAAAAAATTTTAACTGCTCATATAGACCATGAAATGAGTTTGCAGGCGGGCCCACAGTTAGTGGTGCCCATTTCAAATGCAAGGTATGCTTTGAACGCTATCAACGCTCGCTGGGGATCTTTGTACGATGCACTTTATGGTTCAGATGTCATCGAAGAAAGAAGTGGCTTAGAGAAAGGCGACAAGTATAATGTAGCTAGAGGTTTAGAGGTTGTTAAGTATGTTCGTAAGTTTCTTGACAAAGTTATACCTCTTGATTCTCAAGCGTCTCATTTTGCAGTGGATCAATATGTGGTAGATGCCGAAGGTAAATTAATGGCACATCTGACGGCTGGGAATTGGGTTCATCTTGAAAATCCATTGGCATTGGTAGGTTACCAAGGTGCTCCAGATGATCCTTCCGGGTTACTTTTTAAGCATAATGAATTGCATATTCAAATACTTATAAATAGGCATTCGGCTGTGGGTAGAGAGGATGTATCTGGTGTAGCTGATGTATTGGTCGAATCCGCATTAACCACTATTTTGGATTTTGAAGATTCAGTGTCCACGGTGGATGCTGAAGATAAGGTACAAGCTTACCGCAATTGGTTGGGTATTGTCAAGGGAACATTGAGTGTCTCTATGACAAAAGGAGATCGTAGTTTTCATCGTAGTTTAAACGAAGATGTTTTTTATACCGATGCCAGATCCAAAACATTGGCATCGTTACATGGACGATCTCTTCTCTTGATCAGAAATGTAGGCCATTTAATGACCAATCCTGCGATTTTGTATCAGGGGGACGCTGGGGAATGGAATGAAATCCCAGAAGGTATTATGGACGCAGTGGTGACTTCTCTCATTGCAGTTTACGATCTTCAGAAAAATAGGGATCATCCCTTGCGAAATTCCAGATGTGGTTCAGTGTATATTGTTAAGCCTAAAATGCACGGACCCGAAGAAGTCGCTTTTAGTTGTGAAATATTTCGTCGAGTTGAAGGGTTACTTGGACTTACGGAGAATACCCTTAAAATTGGCATTATGGACGAAGAGCGAAGAACCAGTTTAAACTTGTTGGCTTGTATAGAGAAAGCGAAATACCGGGTGGTTTTTATCAATACCGGATTTTTAGATCGCACAGGGGATGAGATCCATACTGCATTATGTGCCGGTGCTGTTTTACGCAAGGGGGATATGAAACATTCAGATTGGATCAAAGCTTATGAACTCAATAATGTAGCTTCTGGGTTAGTGTCTGGTTTTAGTAAAAAAGCACAAATTGGCAAGGGAATGTGGGCTATGCCAGATTTAATGGCTTTGATGATGTCAACCAAAATAGGCCAACTCAAGGCTGGGGCTAGTACGGGTTGGGTGCCTAGCCCTACGGCGGCTACCTTGCATGCTCTACACTATCATGAGGTAGATGTGTTTCAACAACAGGATGTCCTTGCTGAAGCAATAAGTGATTTATCCATTTTTGATAAATATCTAGATTCCTTATTGCAGATTCCTGTATTGGCAACACCATCTTGGAGTCAAACTGAAATTCTTGAAGAATTAAATAATAATGTCCAGGGTATCTTAGGCTATGTAGTGCGTTGGATAGATCAAGGAGTTGGATGTTCTAAAGTCCCCGATATTTACAATGTGGGTCTCATGGAAGATAGAGCTACTTTGCGGATTTCTAGCCAACATATTGCCAATTGGTTACGCCATGGTATAGTGAATAGAGAACAAGTTCTGCAAACTTTTGAGAATATGGCAAAAGTCGTTGATGAACAAAATAAGATGGATATGGCTTATTGTCCAATGGCAGGTCATTTATCTCAATCCTTAGCTTACCAAGCCGCATTGGCTTTGGTTTTTGAAGGTGAGGTAGAAACAAATGGTTACACCGAGCCCATTTTACACACTTATCGATTGCGACATAAAAACAAAGTGATAGGGTAGTTTAAGGTCGAATAAGTGTCCGTGTATGGTGGTCATGCAACGGTCTTGGGGCATTCGAGCTTGTCCAGTAAGTAGCCTTGGGTGCGGTGCAAGAATAGGGGGAGATTTTAGGTTGACTATGATTTCTGCTAAAATGGCATTCAAGTGATTTGTCTAGACCATTGCGGATGTCTGCAAATACAT
>JASGCH010000192.1 GCA_030054245.1 Gammaproteobacteria bacterium
AACCAGCTTCATTTCCGAAGATGATCATGGTGAGTACCGCATAACGCAGTCATTTGACAACCGCGGCACCAGCCGATGGTGCAACAATCTTGGTTTCATCTTGGCACAATAGTCATTACAATACATTATAATGACATTCTCTAGGATTACCGAAAATACTTGACTAAATGGCTTTGATTCAAAAACTGTTGCGCAGTTGCCCTCATGACCAAGTAGCAAAATTTACTAGACAAGCCTGCTACACCATCGGCTGGTGCCGCGGTTACACCTTGGCCCGCTATTCTCGCATATACTCAATAGAAGCCTGTTGCACCATCGACTGGTGCCGCTCGGGCGAGCTACCCAAGTACAAGGCTGGAGCGCGCACAACGCAACCAGCGAAATTTACTGGGGTGATCATTTGCTGGTGACTACCGCATAACGCAGTCATTTGGTCGTGCAGTCGCGGCACCAGCCGATGGCGCAACGGTCTTTGATGTTGAACGCACAAGTAAGACTGTTGCACAAGAAGGTTTGGCGGTAGTTAGCTTACAAGACAATGCTCCAGAATTGATAAAATTACTTTGTTTTCCCAAAGTTATAGATTAAAATGCTTGTAGATACTCTAAAAAACTTGTCCATCAACTCTTTAAAACAGCTTTTTCTAAACAAAAAGTTGAGTGTCGTTGAATTAACCACCCACTTAATAGCTCATTGCCAGCAAGACTCATTAGGCTGTTTTTTAGCTATGAATCCCGAGTTTAGTATGCTCCAAGCCCTAGAAAGTGACCGACGCATCGCCAAAGGACAAGCTCGCCCTCTTGAAGGCTTACCCATTGCGCATAAAGATATATTCGTCACTAAAAACTTTCCTACCACGGCTGGGTCCAAGCTATTAAAGGGCTACCAATCGCCATTTGATGCAACGGTAGTGGACAAATTGGCACAAGCCGGTGCCGTATGTTTAGGAAAATTAAATTGTGATGAATTTGCCATGGGCTCTAGCAACGAAAATTCAGCTTATGGTCCTGTCAAAAACCCATGGCATACCGATTATATTCCAGGAGGGTCGTCGGGTGCTAGTGCGGCGGCTGTGGCGTCGGGCTTGGTGTCGGTGAGTACAGGAACCGATACAGGGGGCTCTATCCGGCAACCTGCTAGTTTTTGTGGTGTGACCGGTATCAAACCTACTTACGGTCGCATCTCCCGTTACGGAATGATTGCCTTTGCTTCTAGCTTAGATCAAGCGGGTCCCATTGGGCAAAATGCTTATGATTGTGCCCTCCTCCTCAATGTATTGTGTGGCGATGACAGTCTTCACGACGCCACCTCGTTAAAGCTCCCAAGCACCGATTTTACCACCGAAATAGCCGGCAGTTTGCAAGGATTGCGTGTAGGCTTACCAGAAGAGTGGTTCCAACCCGCAGGTGTTGGTATGCATGATGATGTACGCCAGTGCCTAGAAAACGCTCGGGATGAATTGTCAAAATTAGGAGTAAAATGGGTGCCAGTGAGTCTAAAACACGCGGATTTAGCTATTCCCGTGTATTACATTGTAGCGTGTGCTGAAGCTAGCTCCAATCTCAGTCGTTTTGATGGCGTAAAATACGGTTATCGTGCCCCAGCTAACCATTTAGAAGATTTGTATGTGGCAACCCGCTCCAACGGTTTTGGTCTGGAAGTACAAAGACGAATTTTAATGGGAACTTATGTACTAAGCCACGGTTATTACGACGCCTACTATTTACAAGCCCAAAAACTCAGACGGTTGATTGCCGAAGGCTTTGTACAAGCTTTTCAACAATGTGATGTCATTTTAGGTCCTGTGGCTCCCACACCGGCCTGGAAACTCGGTGAAAAAGCCGATCCTCTAAGCCATTATTTGGCCGATATTTATACTTTACCCGCCTCTTTGGCTGGGTTGCCCGCGATGAGCCTGCCCGCAGGGTTTTCTGCAGATGGGTTACCTATAGGTCTGCAACTCATTGGTAATTATTTAGACGAAGGGCGGATATTAAAAGTCGCCCACAACTTTCAACAAGTTACGCATTATCATTTAAGAAAACCTAGAAGCACCCAAACTCCTTTTCTATAAATCAACCTTAGCAAATGGAAAGTTATTTATTACAATGGCTTGAACTGATTTTACGCTGGTCGCATATTGTTGTCGGCATCGCTTGGATAGGTGCTTCGTTTTACTTTGTATTTCTCGACAGTAATTTAGAGCCTTTGCAGGAAGCTGGCGAAAAAGGTGTCATCGGTAAAATCACCTCCGTACATGGTGGGGGGATTTATCAAGCCTATAAATACGCCAATATGCCATCAGCCACAGGTAAAAAAATACACTGGTTTTACTGGGAAAGCTACAGCACTTGGCTCACTGGCATGGCTTTGTTCAGTGTCTTGTATTTATGGAATGCCTCCACTTTTCTGATAGATAAGCAGGTGTTTGAATGGGGTTCTAGCTGGGTGGCAGTGTTGGTAGCACTGGCATTTTTGGTGGTATTTTGGTTCGTTTACAACACGATATGCCGAGTTTTTGGGTTTGGTTCCAAAGCCGATGCCCAAATTGCCTTAGCTATCCTCTTAGTCGTGGCGTTCGCCTCTTGGTTGGCTTGCCAACTGTTTGCTGGTCGGGCGGCGTTTTTGGTGGTGGGTGCTATGCTGGCAACCAGCATGAGTGCCAATGTATTTTTTTGGATCATCCCAGGGCAACATAAGTTATTTGCTGAAATCAAAGCCGCCGGCAATCAAGCTCCCAAAGAAATTTCCATTTACTCTCTCAGGGGCAAACAACGCAGTGTACACAACACCTATTTTACGCTACCCGTGGTGTTTACCATGCTAAGCAACCACTATAGCTTTTTATACACCCACGCCAATGCTTGGGTGATCTTGTTTTTTTTGATGCTGGCTGGGGCTTTGATAAGACAGTACTTTGTTTTACGCCACGCCTTTCACCACGGCCGTAGCACCTATCCCTGGTCCTACGCCTTGAGTGGCGTGCTCATCGTCATAGCGGTTATCCTCTTTGCCATACCCCAAGACAAAGCCAAGCCAGCGAATCAACCCCATTCAGTCAGTGTGCCCCAAGAAGTGGTAAGCATCCTAGAAGCTAGGTGTACGATTTGCCATGGCAAAGAGCAACAACTCAAAAACATCCGCCTAGACAGCAACGAGCACATTGTCAACCACGCAAAACTCCTCTATCAACAAGTCGTGGTCAGCAAAACCATGCCTTTTAACAACACCACCAGTATGACCGAAGACGAGAGAACCACCATCAAGAATTGGTTTTTAAAGGAGTTTAGTAAGTAACCGGGAGTTTCGCGTTCTCGGTAAACAAGACTGTTGCACCAAAAGCAACGCC
>JASGCH010000193.1 GCA_030054245.1 Gammaproteobacteria bacterium
GTGGGCGCGCAAGCGCAATAAATAGCGCAACGAACTTAAGCACCTACATAACGCAGTCATTTGGTAGGTGTAGTAGGTTGTGCAATAGTCTTTAATAGTCTTGTCAATATAGTCACTCAGTAAGCTGATTATTGTACGCGATTCCCTTTTAGCATTTGGAGACGGAGAATATTGCTTCAACCCAGATTACGCAGTAGAAAACAAGTGGTCTTTGGTAGATTAACGCACATTGCCCGGCCTGTTCTGGATACTAATTTTGCTCAATATTTGGTTCAAAAGTATCGTTTTACATAAATATAACCTATTTATTTGTAAAGGATAATTTTCGAGGTTCATAGCTTAAAATTTTCTACGGCTACGCAGTTGGATTGTGACCGCTAAACTACTACATTAAGACTGTTACACCATCGGCTGGTGCCGAGATTGTCCAATTACTGCGTTATGCGGTACTCACCAGCGAATGATCATCTTCGGAAATGAAGATGGTTGCGTGTCTCCTCCAGCCTTGTACTTTGACAGCTCACCGAGCGGCACCAGCCGATGGTGCAACAGTCTTGCATTTTTCTATTATTTTTTTCTACTGCGTAATCTGGGTTCAAGTTTCACCACATACTGGGCAATACCTATTGTAGGTGAGTTGGATTTTTTGCCAACTCAAATCTAAACCATGAAAAAGGAGGAGTTTATTCTTCAGAGCGGACTCATGGTGTAACAATAGCTGACAAGCTTGTAAACTCTGCATACTACCAATAATACCCACTACCGACCCGACGACCCCTAAGTTTTGGCACCCTTGCTCGAAAGGAGCTTGGGTTGGATCGTACAAGCAAGCATAACAAGGACCTTGATGGTGGCTAAAGGGGAATACACAGACCTGCCCATCCCAGCCTAGTACCGCTCCACTGACCAGCGGTACAGAAAATTGGTAACAAAATTTGTTAACTAAATGTCGGGTCGCAAAATTATCGCTACAATCCAACACTACCGTGGATTGAGGTAGCCATTGTGCCAATAGCTTGGCATCAGCACGCTGAATCAGGGAAATAATTTCGCAGTTGGGGTTGATGGCGTTCAAGGCATTTTGGCTAGAATCTACTTTGTGTTGGCCTATTTTAGGGGTGGTATGCAAAATTTGCCTTTGCAAATTTGAAATTTCAACCTGATCGTCGTCGATCAAAATCAGTTTACCCAATCCAGCGGCTACTAAATAAGCACTAGCGATATTGCCCAAGCCACCACAGCCTACCAGCAAAACTGTGCTTTGTGCTAATTTTTGTTGACCTTCTAATCCCCATGAAGGCAACAAAATTTGCCTACTATAGCGTAGCAGTAAGGTGTCTTCCACAATTTTATTCCTCTTCTTTTTTCTTTGGACGAACTTTCAAAATGGAGCTTTGTTTGATGGATTGACCTTTGAAATAAGCTAAAGCTTGTACGACTCTAAAATCTTTTTCTGTGGCATAATCCGCTAACTTGAGTTTTTGTTCTATGAAACCAGGGATGAGGGGTTTGCTTTCTTCAGATTTATGCGTGCTATCATCCGCCATTTCATCGACAAAGTAATCTGGGATAACACCTGTTCCTTGGATTATTTTGTTTTTGGGTGTGTAATAATGCGCCGTAGTAACTTTGACGGCTGTACCCTTTACTTCTTCAATTGGAAAAATCTTTTGTACCGATCCCTTGCCGTAAGTTTGATTGCCGATGACAATCGCGCGTTGATAATCTTGTAAAGCACCTGAGACAATTTCACTAGCAGAAGCCGATGCTTCGTTGACTAAGACGATGATAGGAATTTTTCGCCACAATTCATGAGTGTAGTTTTCAGTTTCAGTAACGAATTTTACTTGGCTGGCACTGGCGTCTGCAGTGGTATAGGTTCGGTTGCTACCAGCGACTTGACCATTGGTTTTTAAGACTACTGAATTGTGTGGAATAAACAAAGAGCTGACCGCCAAAGCTCCGTACAAATCACCTCCTGGGTTATTGCGCATATCTAACAATAAGCCCTTTAGTTTAGGTTGTTGCTTGTAGATATCCATTAGAGCTTTGGTAATATCTTCGGTAACGGTGGTTTGAAAATGCGAGATGCGTAGCCAAGCATAATGGTCTTCAATTAGTTTCCATTTGACACTCACGGTTTGAATTTCGCTACGGATGACTTTTATGATCATGGGTTTTGTTTCACCTTTACGGACGATCGTTAAGATCACCTCAGTTTGGGGTTTGCCACGCACACGCTTGACCACATCGCTAGTAGGCAAACCTCTGGCTGATGCGCCATCGATGTGCGTTATTAAATCACCGGCTTGTAACCCAGCTCGATAAGCTGGTGTGCCTTCAATGGGTGTCACAATCTTGACTAAACCATCCTCAACGCTGATTTCTATACCAATTCCAACAAATTTACCATTGATACTTTCGTTAAATTCTTCGAGAGATTTTTTGTCAAAATATTGAGTATGTGGGTCTAAACTAGTGGCCATGCCGTTGATGCTACTGGTAAACAGCTTTTTGCTGTCGACCTTTTCGACATAATTATTCTTCAAAATACCGTAAACCCGAACTAATTGTTGTATTTCCTGAGTTGGAATTTCCGGGTTATTACCTCTGGCGACGGTTTGTACAGAAATGGTGATGGCTGAACCAAAGATCATGCCGATCAATAAATAACTCGCTAAAGGAAGTAAACGCAGCTTAAAGGATTTCATAGAGGACTTTTCAAAACTTGGATAACTTGGATCAGTAGGGATGATTTAGCAGTTCTTGGCGGAGTTGATGGATGGCTTGATGGTAGCTTGGTTGTTTAAAAATACCACTACCCACTACAAAGGTGTCCGCTCCAGCTTGTTGAGGCAAGTAAATATTTTCTCTATAAATACCTCCGTCCACTTGTATTCGAATGGGTTTTTGTAGGTTGTCAATCATTTGGCGTACCCGTTGAATTTTGGGAAGGACCGATGAGATCAAAGTTTGACCTCCAAATCCAGGGTTGACCATCATTAATAAAACCAAATCTAGGTCTGCCAATACCCATTCCAAACCTTCTAAAGATTGAGCAGGGTTAAAAGCCAAACCCACTTTAATACCTTTGGATTTTAACAAATGAATAGTGCGATGTACATGCGTACATGCATCCAGATGAAAACTTACCAGCTGGGCACCTGCATCTATACAGCTTAGAGCGATGTTATCAACGGGTTGAACCATCAAATGTACATCAAAAAATACATCGGGCGGTATTTTGTTGCGTAGTGCTTGAATGACCATGGGACCAAAACTAAGATTGGGAACATAATGGTTATCCATTACATCAATATGTA
>JASGCH010000015.1 GCA_030054245.1 Gammaproteobacteria bacterium
TTTTAACCGCTAAACTCTACTTTTTCTACAACTTTTTTTCTACTGCGTAATCTGGATTTATTGAATGCATCGCCGTCTGTGACGGCTTGATTACCAGCGGCACCGGCCCGCTACATTTGGTGGCGGCACTGGGTAAACCAACGCTTGGCTTGTTTCCGCCGTTAAAACCGATATATCCGGCGCGTTGGGCGGCAATTGGTGTACGGGCGCACAATCTGGTGCAGGAAGAACCGTGCCAAGCTTGCCCCGGTGCGCAGAATTGCGCTTGTATGCGCTCGCTCAAGGTGGAACAGGTGCGTGCGGTGGTCGACGACTGACTAAGAGAAGTGAGGAGTTAGAAGTTAGAAGTTAGAGACCTTTGCACAACCTAGGCGAACTGTCAAAGTACAAGGCTGAAGCGGTCGCCCCCAGCGAATGATCACCCCAGTAAATTCCGCTGATTGCGTGGGGCGCTCAAGCCTTGTACTTTGACAGCTCACCGAGCGGCACCAGCCGATGGTGCAAAGGTCTCCTTAAGTGTGCTCTGGGGTTTGCACTACCCTGGGGTTTGCACTACCACATAGCGCGCTAAAATTTCGGCATGAAAGCTTTGCGGGATTGCGTTCCAATCGACGATTTGCACGAAGACGGGCAAGTTGCTCTCGGATAGTGCTTCTCTGGTATCACTCAGCATTTGATAGCGTTGCTTGGACACCATGCCTTCTGAAAATCGCACCACTAAATCGAGGTCGCTGGCCTCATAGTGGCCGCCATTGACGCGCGAACCATAAGCCCAAACCTCAGCATTTCGCAGGTGGGTATGTAATAGAGTTTGTACTTGTTGTAAATAGCGTGGGGGGAGGTGCAAAATGGCATCAGTCACGGTTGGCTCCTCCCGAGCAGCGTTCCAATGCGTCTGCTAACGCGGAAATATCTTGCAAAAATTCACTAATCAGCACCAGTGTTTGCGTCGCAAAATATTCGCCATAATCATGGGCTGTATGGTTGCGGTTGTCACGATATTTGAACCATCGTTCAACCTCTTCCAGCGACATCAACCCATGCACGCCAGCTAAGCGTAACAGGTCTTTCACCGGGGTGCGCACCAATGTTTGTCCGCCATGCCCATATATTTTTAATGCTTTGATGAGCAACTTGAATGCAGTTTCTTGTGCGAGTTCATAACCTTTAATCACCGCATTACGAAATACTTCTTGGTCAAGACTAGCTTCCTCTGCTTGCTGATAAAATGCCAGCGAAGCGTGAAGGGTTTGTGTGCAGCGCCGCAAATGTTCAACATTCAGATAGATCATGACTTTTCTAGTCTAAAAACTTCAGGCTTTGACATTGGCGTCAGCGACGGTGATGGCGGTCATGTTAACAATGCGTCTTACGGTCGTACTTGCGGTTAATATGTGCACCGGTTTGGCGGCACCTAATAATATAGGTCCAATGGCAATGTTACCACCGGCTGCGGTTTTTAACAAATTGTAGGCGATGTTTGCCGCGTCTAAATTGGGGAATACCAATAAATTAGCATTACCCGATAAAGTGCCATTGGGCATATATTTTTGTCTAGCTAATGCGTCTAAAGCCAAATCCCCGTGCATTTCCCCGTCTATGTGTAGATGGGGCATTTGTGCGCGCACCAAGGACAAGGTTTGTTGCATTTTGAGAGCTGATGGCTGTAAACTAGTGCCAAAATTAGAGTGTGATAGCAACGCTACCTGTGGGGTAATTCCGAATCGTTGCAACACCAAGCTGGCTTGTTTAATAATTTCAGCCAATTGGGCACTCGAAGGATCATTATTGATATGGGTATCGACTAAAAATATTTGCTTATCAGGAAGTATCAAACCGTTCATGCAAGAAAAAACCTGGGCATCATCAGCTAACCCAATGATAGAACGGATGCTGGCTAAATGGGTGCTAGGTACTCCCCAAGTACCACAAATTAAGCCATCTATATCATTGTTGTGGAGCAACATACAAGCGATTAAGGTCAGATTACGACGCATTTCAATTTTTGCCAATTCTTGGGTGATACCTTGCCTTTCAGTCATGCGATGATAGGTCTGCCAAAAATTTTTATATCTCACATCACTTTCGACATTGACGACCTCAAAATGTTCGTGGATACGCAATCTTAAACCTAAAGCATCGATGCGTTGTTGAATAATGTGAGGTCTCCCAACCAAAGTTGGGAACGCCAAACCTTCGTCAATTACAATTTGTACAGCCCTTATAACTCTTTCGTCCTCTCCTTCCGCATAAGCAATGCGTTTTTTATTGGCTTGTTTGGCTATAGCAAATATGGGTTTCATCAAGGTTCCAGATGCATACACAAAGTTTTTTAAAGATTGGATATATTGGTTATAGTCTTTAATAGGTCTTTGGGCGACCCCACTTGCTTGGGCGGCTTTTGCTACTGCTGGAGCAATCTGGAACATCAATCGAGGGTCAAAGGGTTTTGGGATGACATATTCCTTGCCAAATACCAATGGCTCGTTGGTATAAGTACTGGCAACGAGGTCATTTTGTTCAGCTTTGGCTAATTCTGCTAGAGCATTTACTGCGGCTATTTCCATTTCTATTGAGATGGTCGTTGCTCCGCAATCTAGTGCCCCTCGGAAAATATAAGGAAAACAAAGTACATTATTGACTTGATTGGGGAAGTCACTTCGACCCGTCGCTACGATAGCCTCGGGGCGTACGGCTAAAATGTCGTCTGGCATCATTTCAGGAGTAGGGTTGGCGAGGGCAAAAATAATCGGTCTCGGGACCATAGTGGCGACCATTTCGGGTTTTAATACCCCACCTGCTGACAAACCTAGAAACACATCAGCTCCTTGGATCACCTCAGCCAAAGTGCGGTAAGGCGTATCTTGAACAAATATATTTTTGTCCTCGTCCATCAATTCTATTCTGCCTTTATAAACTACTCCCGCCAGATCGGTAACATAAATGTTTTCCTTTGGTAAGCCCAGCTTGAGCAATAAATTTAGGCATGCCAAAGCTGCCGCTCCAGCACCAGAAGTTACTAGCTTTATAGATTGAAGTGATTTTTTTTGTAAATGTAAGCTATTCAGAAGCGCCGCACCCACGACAATGGCGGTGCCGTGCTGATCATCATGAAATACGGGTATAGACATCCGCTCACGCAACTTTCTTTCCACATAAAAACAATCGGGTGCCTTGATATCTTCTAAGTTGATACCACCAAATGTAGGCTCTAAAGATGCGATGATATCAACCAGTTTATCCAAATTCTTTTCGTTAATTTCTAGGTCAAAAACATCTATGCCGGCAAATTTTTTAAATAAAACGCTTTTCCCTTCCATAACTGGCTTAGCCGCCAGAGGACCTATATCGCCCAAGCCCAAAACTGCCGTGCCGTTGGTGATTACTGCCACCAAGTTCCCTTTGTTGGTGTAGCGATAGGCTTGCTGGGGATCGGTTGCAATTTCTTCACACGGAGCGGCTACCCCTGGTGAATAAGCCAGAGACAAATCCCTTTGATTGACAAGCTGCTTGGTGGCGACTACGGAAGTCTTGCCCGGCTTGGGAAGCGCGTGGTATTCGAGAGCGGCTTTGTGTAATTCAGATAAGGGTGATTTTTTAGGTGGATTAGTCATTGAAGGTATTTAAGATTGCATCCATTGCTCTATGGATTCAATGTCAACAGGTACTTTCCGGGTCAATATCCTATGTGAAGTTTTGGTAACCACCACATCGTCTTCAATCCGAATGCCTATATTCCAATATTTTTCAGGAACTTCAGCACTAGGTCTGAGATACAACCCGGGTTCTACGGTTAAAACCATCCCCACCTGTAAGGCTCTAGGTTGAGAACCGTTGATGTCTGTGGCATGGCTGATGTATGACCCGCAATCATGGACATCCATGCCGAGCCAATGGCTGGTACGATGCATATAAAAGGGCAAGTAAGTTTTGTTTGCAATGACATCAGAGGCATTGCCGTGTTTATTTTTTTGTAGAATCCCCAATTCCAATAGCCCATGCGCCAAAACCTGTAGTGCGGCTTGGTGCGGAGCCGTAAATGGAGCACCTGGGTGTATTGCATTTATGGCGGCTTCTTGGGCGTTTAACACCAGCTCATAGACCTCTTTTTGCACGGATGAAAATTTACCGCAGGCTGGGAAAGTACGGGTTATATCACTGGCATAGCCTTGAAATTCGCATCCTGCATCTATCAATACCAACTCTTTCGGAGACACCGTGGCATTGTTTTCTACATAATGCAAAATACAGGCGTTTTTACCCGCCGCCACGATGCTGTTGTAAGCTGGGAATTTACTGCCATGGCTATAGAAAGTACTTAAAATTTTGGCTTCTAGTTGATATTCGTAAAGCTTTTGGTTTACCGACAAGCTACATAAGCGCATAGCCGCTAAGTGTGCTTGGGCACTGATATCAGCGGCTTTTTGCATAATGCGTAGCTCGCTTGCGTCTTTTATCAGACGAAACTCATCTAAGATATCGCATAGATTAGCTTCAATCGACGGGCAAATTTGCCCATTCGCCACATTCAACTTGGTTGCTTCATTGCACCATTGATAAATTTGTTGTTTCATCGCTTGGGTAGAAGGATACCAGAGTTGTTTTTTGGTCAGGAGCAGTGGAGGTAAGGTTTGGTTTATTTCGTCGATAGAATAGGTACGATCTACTTGCAGTTGCTGGCATGCTTCATTGGGTCCTAGTCGCTGTCCATCCCAAATTTCCCTTTCCATATCCTTAGGTTGACACCAAAGAGTGGTAAATCCAGTGTGGTCTATCAGTAAGTAAGCGTTTGGTTCGCGAAAGCCGCTTAAATAATAAAAATAGCTATCGGGTCTATAAGGATACAATGTGTCTCTGCTACGCACTACCTCAGGTGCAGTGGGTATGATAGCTACACTATGTTTAGTTAATTTACGGGCAAGTTTTTGCCTACGAAGTTTGTGTACATTCATAAAAAGACCTAGAAAAGTTCTGTATTAAGTACATTCTGCTAGTGGGCGAAAATCGCCTTATAATGAGAAGCCATGGCGTATGAGTCACTATGGCGTAGCCGATGGCGCAACAACCTTTGGTATTGTACCATTTTTACCAGAGAGGATCGTGGCATACTCCCACATGGTCTTGGCGTTCCCGCGCGCCCATTTCTATTACGCGTTCCCATGCTCCTGCGTGGGAATGCGTAATTTGTGGCGTAGCACCTATCGGGAATGACGGCGCAAAAATCTCAATTACAAAGCTGGAGTGAGTGCAACCAGCTCCATTTCCGAAGCTTGGTCATTGAGTAGCTCGACTGGGCAACAAAGACTGCGGCGCCATGGTCTTGGCTGGTAAACCCGATGGTGCCAAGGTCTTGCAATAAACACCGATAAACAAATATGGATAGATGTAACAACCCTTTTTGTCCTGGTGCTGGCTTCCGCCCCCCAGAACTGGTGGGTCGATCGAGAGTGATTGAAGACATAGAGGTAGCTTTAACGAGAGTTCGGCGTGGTATTCCCGACCGCAGTACCTTCATGGTTGGACTCCGTGGTGTTGGTAAGACGGTGCTACTTATGCATCTGAAAGAATGGGCTGAATCAAAAGGCTTTATGGGTGTAGAGTTTGAATTTGAAGAGAGTAAAAAACTCTCCGAGATGATGGGACCACCACTATATAAGGCACTTACTGGATTGGATAAAATTGCTAAGGTAAAAGATGTCGTTGCTAACGCTATCAAGGGGCTTACAGGATTGGTGGGTACGATGCGATACGAGGGTTTAGAGCTTGGCTTGCGGGTTGCTAATAGCGGGCATAGTAATTTTGATTTATTGGAATTGATGAGGTTGGTAGGGGAGGCCGCGAAAAGTAATCAGACCGCAGTGGTTTTCTTTATCGATGAATTGCAATATGTGCCTCAAAATGAACTGGCTACGCTGATTGTTGCATTACAATTCTGCGCCACAGAATCGTTACCTATTACGCTGGTAGGCGCTGGGTTACCCCAACTGCTAGGCCATGCCGTAAAAGCCAAATCGTATGCTGAGCGCCTTTTTTATTTTCCTGAGATCGGCGCATTGGAATATAACGATGTTGTTGATGCCCTGCAAAAACCACTAGAAAAGCATGACATTAAATTTTCTGATGACGCTATACAAAAAATTTTTGAACAGACTCAAGGCTATCCTTATTTTATTCAGCAATGGGGGCGTGATTGCTGGGATGTTGCCAAGGAGCCACTTATTACCTTGGAGGATGTGAGAATGGCTACGATACGGGCCATTGATAGCTTGGACGCTGGCTTTTTTCGTTCGCGCTTTGATCGATGTACACCTACAGAAAGAGCTTATATGCGGGCGATGGCTGAGGTCAATAGCCTCACTCCCAGATCTAGCGACATTGCTGGGGTAATGAACAAGGAATTAAATCAGCTAGCACCCTTGCGAGCATCGCTGATTAAAAAGGGGATGATTTACAGTCCGGCGCATGGGGATGCTGCATTTACCGTACCTTTGTTTGCAGATTATCTGAAGAGAACCGTGAGTTTATAATGCAGGTAGCTTTTGATTCCGCAGGTAACCAAGACAAGACGGTTGCACCATCGGCTACGCCGCAGTAATACAGCCAAATGACTGGGTTCCAACCCAGATTACGCAAAAAATTTAGATCTTTGGTGCAAAGGTCCCTCCGTAGTGAATCTGAGTGGGCGTGGTTTTTTTACAAGATGAAAAAATGGCAATTTATTGTATGGGGGATATTCAAGGTTGTAGTCAAGCCTTTTTTGCGTTGATCAATAAGCTAGGGTTTTCACCTAGCCGAGATACCTTATTTGTATTGGGTGACCTAGTTAACCGAGGACCTGACAATCTGGCGGTATTACGCCAGCTGATGCAGTGGGGCGACAGTGCCCAATGTATCTTGGGAAATCACGATATTTTTACTTTGGCGGTTCATTTTGGCGTCAAACCATTGCGCCACGGCGATACGATTCAAGATATTTTACAATCAGTTGATGCCGATAAATGGATTGATTGGTTGCGCTTTCAAAAATTGGCGATAGTAGAAACCAACTGTCTGATGGTGCATGCCGGTGTGGTGCCACAATGGGACACGGTCAGTGTGCAACAACGATCAAAGACGCTACACCAGATTTTGTCCGGTAATGACCTAGCTCCATTTTTACGGGAATTTTATCTTTATAAAGATAATAAACCAGATGATTCTTATGATGTTAGCTTACGCGAATCCATGTATAGTTTGGCAGTTCTTACGCGCATTCGTTTTTGTAATGAATTAGGGGACATGGATCACACCCATTCTGGTTATGAAGAAAAACCAAAAGAATCTTACCTCGCTTGGTATGACCATGATCACCGCAAAACCAAAGATTTAGCGGTTTTATTTGGGCACTGGTCGGCACGAGGTGGGTTGTGGCGTGAAAAAATAGCTTGTTTAGATACGGGCTGTGTTTGGGGGCGCGAATTGAGCGTTTTGAAATTTGCCGATAGGGCATCTTTGAATAATTTAAGAAATGGAGAATGGATTTCAGTGCCTGCCTAATGGTAGTGGGCAATTTTTGACAGGTTAAACCCGAAAAAGTACTCCACCGAATTTAGCTTTACTTTGACTATGAAGAAGAAATTACCAACTGACTCAGACGATTTAGGATTACAAACCAAAGCGGTTAGAGTTGCCGAAGAGTGTTCACAATATCGTGAAAATTCGGAAGCTTTATTTTTAACCTCGAGTTTTATGCAACCTGATAGTGCCACTGCGGCCTCAAGGTTTGCTGGAGATGAGAGTGGTTACATCTATTCCCGCTTTAGCAATCCAACCGTTAGTAGTATGGAAAAAAGGCTGAGTGCTCTGGAGGGTAGTGAAGACTGTATAGCGACTTCTAGTGGTATGTCTGCTATTTTATTGACCTTTATGGGTTTATTAAAAGCTGGCGATCATGTACTATGTTCTCAATCGGTTTTTGGCGCGACCATCCGGTTATTGGACCAAGAATTACGCAAATTTGGTATAGACGCTACTTTTGTTCCTTTGACGGACCCAGAGGTCTGGAAAAAAGCCATCCAACCAAATACTCGCTTACTATTTCTCGAATCTCCTAGTAACCCACTGACCGAAATAGTGGATATTAAAAGGTTAGCAAAACTTGCCCACGATGCGGGTGCGTTATTGGTGGTCGACAATTGTTTTTGCACCCCTATTCTACAAAGACCTTTGTCTTTAGGTGCAGACATAGTCGTCCATTCTGCCACCAAACATTTAGACGGGCAGGGGCGGGTGATCGCTGGTGCTATATGTACGGATGCGAATAAAATTGAAAACTTATTCTTACCCTTAATGCGTTGTACCGGCATGACTCTATCACCTTTTAATGCTTGGGTTGTGTTAAAAGGGCTAGAAACCTTGCCTATTCGTATGCGAGAGCAATCTAAACAGGCTCATGCCATCGCCACTTGGTTGACTCAACAGCCAGAAGTTGCCAAGGTACATTATCCTGGATTACCCTCTCACCCTCAGTATGTCTTGGCAATGCAACAGCAAAATGGCCTAGGTGGAGCAGTGTTATCTTTTGAATTGGTTTGTGCCAATCCCGCCGATGGGCGAAAAAAAGCCTTCCAATGTATTGATAACACCCATTGGTTGTCGATTACTGCCAATTTAGGAGATGTAAAAACCACCATCACTCATCCGGCGAGTACTTCACATGGTCGATTGACCGAAGAACAGCGGCAACTGGCGGGCATATCGCAGGGACTGATTAGGCTATCGGTGGGGTTAGAAGATGTAGTTGATATTCAGAATGAACTAAGCTTAGGATTTAAAAGTATTAAGGGGTTGTAATGACATTCAGAACGCGTTTTGCACCTTCACCAACTGGGTCCATTCATGTTGGCAATTTGCGCTCAGCTATCTTCCCTTGGGTTTTGGCAAAATCTAGGGCAGGTACTTTTATTTTGCGTATTGAGGACAGTGATAGCGAACGATCCAATCAAGAATCTATTGATAATATTATAAAAAGTTTATCTTGGTTGGGCTTGCAACCTGATGAAGGTCCTTATTTTCAGAGTCAAAGATGGGTACGATACCGTGAAGTAGCTGAAGAATTGTTGGCGATTGGTGCCGCATATTGGTGTTATCAAACCAAAGAAGAGTTGGATATTTTAAAAAATGAATTCCTTAATCAAGGATATAACGGACAATGGCGACCTATGGACGGTAAAATCTTGCCTCCTATTCCATTGGATGTGAAGCCAGTCTTACGGTTTCTGATGCCACAAACGGGTCGGGTAGCTTGGCAAGATGCGGTCAAAGGATGCGTTTCTTTTGAAAATCAAGAATTAGACGACTGGGTAATGCTGCGTTCAGATGGTACGCCAACATATAATTTTTGCGTCGTGGTAGATGATATTGACATGCTCATTACCCATGTGATACGCGGCGATGATCATGTGAACAATACGCCAAAACAAATTCATTTGTATCAAGCTTTGTCCAAAACAGTGCCGACATTTGCACACTTACCTACCGTTTTAGATGGTCAGGGCAACAAGTTGAGTAAACGCAATGGCGCTAAGTCGGTTTTGGACTATCGTCAAGAAGGTTACTTACCACAAGCCCTGATTAATTACTTGTCTCGTCTAGGTTGGAGCCATGGAGATGATGAAATATTTACTGTGGAACAACTTATTGATTGGTTTGATCTAGCTCATATTGGTGCGAGTGCTACCAAATTTGATGAACAAAAACTGCTTTGGGTGAATACCCAACATATTCAAAAACTTTCACTATCTGCCTTAGTGCAACAGCTAGAAAATTATTGGCACAACAACGATAAAGCATATATTTCTCAAAATTTTAGAACCAGTACTTGGGAAGAGATAGCTAACCATCCTAGATTTCTCAAAATGTGTGCGTTGGTGCAAACCAGATGTACTAAATTACGAGATTTTTTTGATTGGTATGACAAAATTTGCCGTCGACCTAACTTAAACCAGCAAGAGTTACAGGACATGCTAAGCAAGGATAGTCGAATTGTTGTGGCTATTGACGATTTGTTGTTGCGGGTTAGCGATTTACATGCCGATCAGGTTGAATTACCACATATTACTGACATAATAACCCATTGCCAGCGGGAATATGCTTTGAAAATGGCCCACTTCGCCGTGCCTTTGCGCTATCTGTTGATAGGTGAGAAACAGTCATTGGCGGTAGATGATTTACTTGTGGTTTTGGGTAAAACTGAAGCCATTCAGAGACTATCTGCATTAAAAGACTATCATTAGACTGGAAGTGCTCGCTAGTGGTAGCCTACTTTTAGGTGCCACAAGCTATTTAGGGTTTACCCTAGTATTGAAAAAATCACCTTTGTCCCTAGTTTAAGAGTGTGGATTGATGTGAATTAACCTAAGAAAAATAGCAAGACTGTTGCTCCATTGGCTGGTGCGCTCGACGAGCTACCAAAGTACAAGGCTGGAGCAGTCGCCCCCAGCTTCATTTCCGAAGATGATCATTCGCTGGTGAGTACCGCATAACGCAGTAATTTGACAACCGCGGCACCAGCCAATGATGGAACAGTCTTATATTGAGTATATGCGAGAATAGCGAGCGGAAGTGTAACTGATGCGCCATCCGGTGGAGCAACAGTCTTATAGCGCTTGTCTTTCCGTTCCATAAATTCATGGTCAGGTTTAAAAAAGACTGTTACAAAACCATTACTACACCATCGGCTAGTCCGCTTGGTGAGCTGTCAAAGTACAAGGCTTCCGCGCACCACACAACCAGCTTCATTTCCGAAGATGGCTATGGTGGCCGTTCGAACGGAGAAATATAAAGCAGTAATTTGATAGTGTAACCGTGGTACCAGCCGATGGTGCAATAGTCTTACTTATTTTATTCATCATTTTAGTAACTTTTTATGGCTCAACAAACTTATTCTTTTCAGGCAGAAGTATCGCAATTATTGCACTTAGTCACCCATTCTTTGTATTCAAATAAGGAAATCTTTTTAAGAGAACTTATTTCTAACGCTTCTGATGCTTGTGATAAATTGCGTTACGAGGCTTTGAATCATCCTGAATTGTGGTCAGATGATAGTGATTTACGGGTTAGAATCACCGTTGACGAGCAAGAAAAAACCATCGTTATTACCGACAATGGCATTGGTATGAATGAAGCCGAAATTATTGAAAATTTAGGGACTATTGCTAAAAGCGGTACCAAGGAATTTATGGCTAAGCTAGGCTTAGAGCAAAAAGCTGATGCTAAAGATAAAGGTGCTTTGATAGGGCAGTTTGGCGTGGGATTTTATTCTGGATTTATTGTGGCTAGTTCAATCACGGTCGAATCTAGAAGAGCTGGTGAAGATGCTAAAAACGGGGTCCGTTGGATCAGTCAAGGAACCGGTGAATTTCAAATTGAACAGGTAACTTTAGAGTCAAGAGGCACCAAGGTTATTTTGCACATTCAAGAAGATTCAGCGGAATTTTTACATTCATGGAAAATTAAATCCATTATAAATCGCTATTCAGATCACATCTCTATTCCTATTCAAATGTTAAAACAAGAATGGAAGGCTGGAGAAGGGAATGATTCCGGTGAGATGGTAACTACAGACGAATGGGAAACGGTCAATAAAGCGACCGCGTTATGGGCTAGGCCAAAAAGCGAAGTATCTGATCAAGAGTATGTTGACTTTTATAAAAATCTGAGTTATGATCAAGTGGATCCACTGATTTGGACGCATAACAAAGTAGAGGGGAAAACTGAATACACACAACTTTTGTTTATTCCAGCTAAAGCTCCATTTGATTTGTTTCAAAAAGATAAGAGTAACGGCATCAAACTGTATATAAAAAAGGTATTTATTACGGATGATGCGGATATGTTAATGCCTAATTATTTGCGCTTTGTTCGAGGGGTTCTAGATTCCGCAGATTTACCGTTAAATGTAAGCCGTGAGTTGTTACAAGAAAGTCGCGATGTCAAGGCCATTCGAGATGGGAATGTGCGCAGGGTTTTGACTCTGCTTGAAGACTTATCTAAGGATGAGGTAGCGGTGGATAGCCAAAGTAAATACCAGCAATTTTACACTGAATTTGGTACTGTCCTAAAAGAAGGAATGGTTGAAGATAGTGCAAATCGAGAAAGAATCGCCAAGCTCCTACGCTTTTTTAGTACCCATAGCGATTCCTGCTCAGTATCCCTAGAAACCTACAAAAGTCGCATGAAAGAAGGTCAAGAGGCGATTTACTACCTTACTGCCGAGTCGTTATCTGTAGCCCAGCATAGCCCACAACTAGAAATTTTTAGAAGGCGAGGTATAGAAGTATTGTTGATGACTGATAGAGTGGATGAATGGGTGCTTTCGTACTTTACAGAGTTCGCCGGTACTCCATTACAAAGCATAGCCAAAGGAGAGATAGACCTAGGAAAACTAGAAACCGAGGAAGAAAAAGGTAAACAGGAGTCCAACAAGAAAGACTTTGACTTATTAATTGCAAAACTTAAGGAGCATCTAAAAGAAAAAACTTTAGATGTGCGTTTATCCACGCGTCTGGTGGTTTCTCCAGCGTGTTTAGTCGTTGACAAGCAGGGAGCTTCTTTACATCTGAGTAGATTACTCAAGCAAGCGGGTCAGAGTATTCCTGCTAGTAAACCTATTTTAGAATTAAATCCTGAGCATACCTTAGTAAAGAACCTAAACTCCCAACAAGATAGTGTATATTTTCATGATTTGGCAGATGTTATATATTATCAGGCTCTTTTGGCTGAAGGCGGAGTTTTAGAAAATGCCAGTGAATATCTCGAAAAAGTTCAAGCACTTTTAATTCGGCAACTCTAAGAGTTGAGTGGGGAAGATGGTTGCTCCAGCTGATGGTGCAACCATCTTCCCATACGGGAGTATATGAGAACTTGGAGCGCCTAGTGGTTTCCAGATTCAAAGCACATTATTTTTTTAACAGGGCTTGATGGTTCTTATAAAACTTATTGAGTTTAGGTTGAATAACCGCTAAACAATAAGCTTGTTGAGGATTGTTTAAAAAATAATTTTTGTGGTAATCCTCGGCAGGGTAATAATTGTTCAAAGGTAGGACTTCAGTAAGTATTTTTTTAGGAGCAAAATCAGTTAATTGCTTAATATAGATAGTTGCGCGCTCTCGGTCTTCTAAGGAATGGGAATAAATACCGCTTCTATATTGATCGCCGATATCATTTCCTTGTCGATTTAGGCTGGTTGGGTCGTGGCTAGAAAAGAAAATGGCAAGGATTGATTCTAGCGATAGGATATGACTTTGATATTGAATTTTGATCACTTCCACAAAACCGGTGGCTCCGCTACATACTTGCTGATAACTTGGGTTACAGCCGTTACCGTTGGCATACCCAGGCTCTACTTCATCAACTCCTGATAGGTTTTGAAAAATCGCCTCTAAGCACCAAAAGCAACCTCCACCTAAAAATATTAAATTATTCATTGTAGTATTGTATAAGTATATTCCTTACAAGGCATAGGTCGTGCGTAAGTTTTGGGTTAAACCATAGATCAAAGATCGTTACAGCATTGGTTTTGCCACCAACTACACTGCCAAATGAATAAGTTATGTGGTGTTCACCTCGAATGAGCAACTTCGGAAATGAAGCTGGATGCGAACTCCAGCCTTGTAATTTGGTAGTTCATCCGGGCTTGTGCAAAGATCTCATTACCGTTGGCATATCCAGGAGTTACTTCATCAATTCCTGATGGGTTTTGAAAAATCGCCTCTAAGCACCCAAAGTAACCTCCATCTCAAAATATTAAATGATGCATTGTAGTTTTTATAAGTATACCTCTAAAAAGGCAGCGTAAATCTTGGGTTAAACAATAGACTAAAGATCGTTGCACCATTGGCTTTGCCGCCAACTACACTGCCAAATGAATAAGTTAAAGACTATTGCGCCTACGGCTGATATCGCTCGGTGAGCTGTCATAATTACAAGGCTATTGGATAAGCTTTGAAATATATTCCATTTCAAAGACAAGACTGTTGTTTTCGGGTTATCCAAGATTTAGCATACATTCACCTTGATCGTCTCCTATGCGGGAGTATAGGGGAGCTTGGGTAGCCTAGTTGTTTCCAGACTCTAAGCACATTATTTTTGAACCCAGATTACGCAGTAGAAAAGAGTGGTAGTTTATCGGTAAAAATTCAACTGCGTAGCAGTAGAATTTTTTGAACTATGAAAGTCAAATTGTCTTTTATAAATAAAGATGTTACTCATTTATGTAAAGTGGATTTTTTGAACCCAAAATTGAGCAAAATTGGTTTCCAAAACAGATCAGTCCATGTGCATTAGCCAACCAAATTGCCAT
>JASGCH010000016.1 GCA_030054245.1 Gammaproteobacteria bacterium
AAATGGTGATGTCATCAATAAATTATCGCTTCTTTATAACCTTACTTAAGGAAGTTGCCACCAATCCAGTCTTCGGGTCACTCATAGAAAAAGAATTATTTTGTTCTAGGTGATATCAACACCTTGACATTGCTATTCGTGCCAAGTGATTTATCATTAGCACCGGTAATATTGAAGATACCACTGTCTAGATTATAGACCGCATTTTCTCCTTTAAGCTGATCTTGCATACCAGTAGCCCCTTTGTTAATGGTAATCTCTGCATTTCCCAACAAAAGGACTTGATTTTTAATCGAGTCATATTCTAGCTTGAAAGCCTGCCCTTTAATGGTTTCCAAAGTAGAATCATTCAATTTGGTAAATTTTACTGGCTGATTTTCCGCTGTCAGAACGGCATAATATCCATTTTCCCGTTGTGTCAGCAATAACTTTTCTCCTAACATTTCAAAGTTATTCTTTTTTATACTAACTTGCCCTTTAAACAAGCTAACTTTATTTCTTTCATCATATTCTAACTCTTTGGCGGTTATTAGTAGATCGTCACCCACTGATTTAGCTACAATAGAAGTGCTCAAAAAAATAACCCAACCTATCAAGATACTTTTGTAGCTTAGCACTCTAAATACCAAAAAATTTTTTGACCTTATCTGACCATCCACCTTCATCTGGAAAATGTGCTCGTGAATTCTTTTTTAATGATTCATCTAATTCCAAAAATAGTTTTCTTTGTTGATCTGTTATTTTTACCGGTATTTCTACTTTTATATGACAAAATAAGTCCCCTTGCATGCCACTTCTTATATTTTTTAATCCCTTACCACGCAGTCTAAATTGTTTTCCATGTTGAGTTCCTTCAGGTAAATTAATAACCACCGAATCTGAAGCTAAAGTCGGAACTTTGACTTCCCCACCCAAGGTTGCCAAAGTAATCGTTATAGGCACTTCACAATGCAAATTATCCCCATCCCGGTCAAAAATTTCATGATCCTTGACCCTAACTTCTATAAATAGATCTCCAGGTGGACCACCCCTATGCCCAGGCTCTCCATTGCCAGAACTACGCACGCGCATTCCGGTATCAATCCCAGGTGGAATTTGTATTTCTAGAGTTTTATTAGACTGCGTTCTACCTATCCCGTTGCAAGTCTGGCATGGGTGGGTAATAATCCTACCAGTCCCGCGACACTGTTGGCATGTTTGCTGAACACTAAAAAAACCCTGGCGCATTTGCGTAATCCCACTTCCACTACAAGTACCACAAGTTCGAGGGTTATGGCCGGGTTTTGAACCCGTTCCTTTACAAACTTCACAATTGCTCCAGCTAGGAATTCGAATTTGTGTTTTCTTCCCTTGGGCAGCCTCTTCAAGGGTAATTTCAACAGCGTAACTCAGATCATTACCCTTTTGTGCTTGATTTGCGGATCTCCTGCCACCACCAAATAAATCCCCAAAAATATCACCAAAGGCATCACCAAAATTTCCTCCGCCCGAAAACCCTTGGAAGTCAGGTCGGGCGTTTGGATCTACGCCAGAATGGCCATACTGGTCATAAGCGGCCTTTTTGCTTGGGTCTGATAATATCTCGTACGCCTCTTTAACTTCCTTAAACTTTGCTTCTGATTTTGCCGATGATTCACCTTGATTTCGATCTGGGTGATATTTCATGGCCAATTTTCTATAAGCCTTTTTAATTTCATCTTCACCAGCGTTTTTTGGAATACCTAAAACTTCATAAAAATCACGCTTAGCTGACATAGTGGTAAATCATATAAATTGAATTATGAATTATAAATTATTATTCAACAAGTTCCAATACAAAATAAGTACATTACTACAATCCAAGTTCCTCGAAAATCCTTAAAATTATTTTAACAATACCTACTTCTGAAAATTTTACTTCTTTCTAAACTCTGACCGCTTCCCTTATTTCACACCAAACTACACCATCCAATGACTGTATCATGTGTTTAATCCCTAGACAAACGAAGTTCCCATTATAAGACTGTTGCACCATCAGCTGGTGCCGCGGTTGCCAAATGACTGCGTTATGTATGTGCTTAAGTTCGTTGCGCTATCCATTGAGCTTTTGCTCCTGATCTCGCATATTGAGTATATGCGAGATCAGGAGCGCCACCATGTTCATCTTTGGATATGAAGCTGGTGGCGCACGCGGAAGCCTTGTGCTTTGACAGCTCACCGAGGTTGATCAAAGGTCTTAACGGTTTTATGACGGCTTTTTAACCTCTTTGACTTCAGCATCAACCACATCATCAGCATCCTTATTCTGGCCAGAGCCTTCTGCTTTAGCATTAGTACCGTCTTGTGCCGATTTTGCACTGGCTTCATACACTTTCTCGCCCAGTGCTTGGCTCACTGACATCAAATTATCTAAGCTGGCCTCTATCTTTTCTTTGTCATCCTGCTTTAATATCTCTTCTAGTGCTTTCAGTGCCTCGTCAATTTTTGACTTTTCCTCATCTGAAATCAAATGTCCATGTTCCGCTAAGTTTTTTCGTACCGAATGAATGCTGTTGTCCGCCTGATTTTTAACTTGCACAATTTCAAGTTTCCGTTTGTCCTCCTCTGCGTTAAGCTCAGCATCGCGCACCATTTTTTTAATTTCCTCATCGCTCAACCCGGAATTAGCCTTGATGGTTATTTTATTTTCTTTTCCGGTGCCTTTGTCCTTCGCCCCGACATGCAATATCCCGTTAGCATCAATGTCAAAGGAAACTTCTATTTGAGGTTTACCCCTTGGAGCTGGCGGAATGCCTTCCAAATTAAATTCTCCCAATAGTTTATTACCCGTAGCCATTTCTCGCTCACCTTGATACACTTTAATCGTAACCGCCGGCTGGTTATCGTCTGCCGTTGAAAATACCTGAGAAAATTTGGTAGGTATAGTGGTATTTTTTACTATCATTTTGGTCATGACCCCACCCAAGGTTTCAATACCTAAAGACAAAGGGGTAACATCCAATAACAAGACATCCTTCCTGTCACCCGCAAGTACCTGACCTTGAATAGCCGCACCGACGGCCACGGCCTCATCCGGGTTGACATCTTTACGAGGCTCTCGACCAAAAAATTCCCGTACTTTCTCTTGTACTTTTGGCATTCTAGTCATGCCACCCACCAAAATCACATCTTGAATTTGCCCCACACTTATGTTTGCATCTTGTATAGCAGTTCCACATGGTAGGATAGTGCGCGCGATCAGATCTTCGACCAAAGATTCGAATTTCGCGCGCGTAAGTTTTATATTCAAATGTTTAGGACCGGCTTGATCGGCCGTGATATAAGGTAAATTAATATCTGTAGAACTGGACGACGACAATTCAATCTTAGCTTTCTCAGCCGCCTCCTTAAGTCTTTGCAAAGCCAATACATCTTTGGTTAGATCTATCCCCTGATCTTTTTTAAATTCAGAGATAATATAATCAATGACACGCTGATCAAAATCTTCCCCTCCTAAAAAAGTATCTCCATTAGTAGACAACACTTCAAATTGTTTTTCACCATCAACATCCGCAATTTCTATAATGGAAACATCAAAGGTCCCACCTCCCAAATCGTAAACTGCAATTTTTCTATCTCCTCTCTCCTGCCTATCCAAACCAAAAGCTAAAGCCGCTGCAGTAGGCTCATTAATGATTCTTTTAACCTCAAGTCCGGCTATTCGACCAGCGTCTTTGGTAGCTTGGCGTTGGGCATCATTAAAATAAGCAGGCACGGTTATAACCGCTTCGGTCACGGCTTCACCTAGATAGTCCTCAGCAGTTTTTTTCATTTTACGCAATACCTCGGCACTTACTTGTGGAGGAGCGAGTTTTTTATCGCGAATTTTGACCCAAGCATCTCCGTTTTCAGCCGCAACAATAGAATAAGGCATAAGATTCAAATCCTTTTGTACTTCTTTTTCAGAAAACTTTCTACCAATCAGCCGTTTGACCGCGTATACGGTATTTTGAGGGTTGGTAACTGCCTGTCGTTTTGCAGGCGCCCCCACCAAAATTTCACCATTCTCAAGGTACGCAACAATCGAAGGAGTAGTTCTAGCTCCCTCGCTATTTTCGATAACCTTGGTAGTATTGCCTTCCATAACAGAAACACATGAATTAGTGGTTCCTAAATCGATTCCTATAATTCTACCCATTGTAAACTCCTTAAAAAATTTAATTAAATGTAAAATGATAACCTTATTAACCTTTTCCCTTGAATGACCCACAGCACTTAACCAAAATAGCCTCCAGGTTACATGGATATTGGTTAATTTTTTGATCGCCTCCTATTAAAGAAGACCATTGCATCCTTGATAAAACAAAGATGCAATGGTCTTAACTGAGAAGGTATCTGCTCGATATAAAATAAAGACTGTCGCACCATCGGCTGGTGCAATAGTCTTAAATATATTACCTATAATTAAAATTTCAAGGTTAGCTAAATGG
This sequence comes from Gammaproteobacteria bacterium, assembly GCA_030054245.1. Taxonomy (GTDB): domain Bacteria; phylum Pseudomonadota; class Gammaproteobacteria; order Burkholderiales; family Burkholderiaceae_C; genus JASGCH01. The sequence goes on from JASGCH010000016.1 coordinate 4,449, forward strand.
GTTTAATTCAACCATTGAATCTGCCCCCTCAAGCTGAAAGTTTAACTTGTGTCGCCTAGTGCCTTTGACCATTTTTCATCACAGGCACAATGACCTTTTTATTCTTATAGACAGCCAATCAATGGTTTAAGAAACTCCTATCCTATTTAGTTGGTCAGATTTTTGGATACAGTTACTAATGCTGGACGAAGTACTCTATCTGCTATGGCATAACCCTTTTGTAAAACCGCTACCACTGTATTGGGATCTTGGTTTTCAACTTCAATCATAGAAATTGCTTGGTGTAATCTTGGATCAAATTTACTATTGGGGTTGGGCGCAATTTCGGTCATTTTTTGCTTGTCGAAAGCCGCCTTCAATTGCCTCAAAGTTGCTTCCATACCCTCCCTAAGTTGCACTAAACTGGCACCTTGAATAGCTAACCCAGTTTCCAAACTATCTATGACAGGTAACAAAGTATCTGCAAACGACTCGATGGCATATTTTCTCACCTTGGACATTTCCTCCTCATGCCGTCTTTTTGCGTTCTGCATATCAGCTTGCGACAATAAATACAAGTTTTGTAAATCGGCAACTTTAGCCCTTAAACTTTCTAATTGCTCGGCTAAACCGGATTCAGGAAGATTCATGGGTTGAAATTCTGATACCGGAGGTAAAGAAGTGGACGAAGAAAGCTCTTTTTCACTTGAATCGTGATTGGCATTTGTCATAAATTAACTCACTACAAAAAATACAAAAAATATAGACATCCTATTTATAAAGTTGCTCCGCAGAATGTCCATTGTAAAACAGTTGCACCATCGGCTGGCACAGCGGCTACACTACCCAATTACTGCGTTATGTGGTGCCTTGCCTTAGTTCGTTGCGAGATCAAGAGCGCCCCAGCTCATTTACATGATCGTCTATTCTGCTGGGGACGATCGCGGAAGCCTTGTACTTTGACAGCTCACCGAGCGGCACCAGCCGATGGTGCAACGGTCTTTTCACAGTATATTCGGTTGTAATCCAGATATACCCCGACCTTAACGATCACTAGTTGCTAGGTTTTTATATGTAGGCATCCAGAGTCATTTCAAGTTGTATGGAGAAAATAAAAAATAACTCCATTTACCTAGGCGTAGCCTTTAAGTCAACCCACTATTTAAAAAACCCAAGTTACCAAAGTCTGAGGAAAACTAAGGTTAGTTTGCCAATTTTTGCCGACTTACGCTGTCTGTAAATACCGCCAAGATGATGATAACACCCGTCAACACCATCTGCCATTCAGAGGCAACAGACATGATGCGCAAGCCATTGATTAAAACACTCATGATAAAAGCACCAATAATAGTCCCTAAAATCGTACCCTGACCACCACTTAAAGAAGTGCCTCCGATGACCACTGCGGCTATTGCATCCAACTCATAACCCTGTCCCAAAGCTGGTTGAGCGGAGTTTAATCTGGACGCAATCAGAATACCTGCAACCCCACTAATAACGCCACTTATGGTGTAAATAGCCAGCTTCCATTTATTTACTGAAATGCCGGACAAGCGCACAGCTTCTTCGTTACTGCCAATGGCATAGGTATAACGCCCTACTATAGTATGATTTAGTACGAAGTAACTCAAAATAGCTACGGCAAACATAATCAAGACCCCATTAGGAATGGCCATACTTGCCTCCATACAACAGTCCAAGACGGTGCCTAAAGAAATATTTTCAAAACCCACCACATCGTTGAAGTAGATCGGCTTAGCACTGGTAATAATGAGGCTAACTCCCTTTAAAACCATCATCATACCCAAAGTGGCGATGAATGGGGGGACGCTAAACTTGGTAATCGCCAACCCAGATAGAGTACCGCATAAACCAGTACAAACTAAGGCAAATAGAATTCCCAAGCCTAGTGGCCACTGCCAATCAACTAGAGCAACTCCCGCCATAACTGCTCCAAAGGTCATCATAACGCCAACCGATAAATCTATACCGGCCGATATGATAACAAAAGTACTGGCCACCGCTAATACCCCAATAATGGTGGTCGATTGTAAAATGCCTATAAGATTATCAGATGTAAAAAAAGCTTCTGGCTTCAACACACTAAAAACAATCAACAACACTATTAAGCTAAAGAAAGCCAAAAGAATTTGCTTGGCTTGATTGCTCAATAAATTTTTTACTTTTAGGTCATCCATTTTTACTCAAATTAAAGATTAAAGACTGCTATACAACCGGTTACATGGCTCAATTACTAAAGACTATTGCACCATCGGCTGGTGCCAAGGTTGTCAAATGACTGCGTTATGCGGTACTCACCAGCGAATGATCCTATCGTCCATTCCGCTGGGGGCGTGCAACTCCAGCCTTGTAAATGCGGTCGCTCGTTGTGCAAAAGTCTCAAGGTAAAATGGTCTTTTTTAGTGAGTTTATCCGCGTTGAGTAGCTAAACTCATGATCCATTCTTGTGTGGCTTTTTCACCCGGCACCTCGCCAGTAATTTTACCTTCGCACATCACCAAAATTCTATGGCTCAATAGCATAACTTCAGGAAGTTCAGAAGAAATCACGATAATCGCTTTACCCATTTGCGCAAGCATATCCAACATTTGATAAATCTCTGCTTTTGCCCCCACATCAATCCCTCGAGTTGGTTCGTCAAAAATCAGAATGTCACTATCACGCAACAACCATTTTGCGATCACAATTTTTTGCTGATTCCCACCAGATAAAAATCTAACTTTCTGCTCAAGATTGGGGGTTTTAATACCCAGTTTCTCGACCATTTTAGCGGACTGTTCGACCAATTGGGTTTTTAACAACCAGAACTTGAACCGTAGCCATTTCGCCAAATGAACCAAAGTTATATTGGTTTCCACGGTTAAGTCAGTCGCCAACCCATAGCGTTTTCGATCCTCGGATAAATAGGCTATCCCCGCTTTTACCGCATCCACCGGAGAGCTTATAGTACAAACTTGATCGTCTATATAGATTTTTCCACAGTCCATTTTATCCGCACCAAACACGAGCCTTGCCAATTCTGTACGACCGGCCCCCATCAACCCAGCAAATCCTAGAATTTCTCCTTTTCGCAAATTAAAGCTAACATTTTTTACCCAATCTCCCCTAGATACATTTTCAACTTTTAATTTAATAGGTGAATGGGAGGTATCTGGAATCGTTTTTGTTTTGGTCTCTATGTCTCTTCCAACCATTAAAGCAATTACCCGGTTAATAGGCGTATCAATTGGCACGGTATCTATATAACGCCCGTCCCGCAAAACTGTGATACGATCTGCTATCTGTTGTATTTCATCCATTTTGTGAGATATGTAGATAATTCCCACCCCCTGACTCTTTAACTGCTGAATAATGCGAAACAAATCTTGTACTTCAGTATGATTTAAAGTTGCCGTAGGTTCATCCATAATAAGTATTTTCGATACATTAGAAAATACCTTAGCTATTTCAACCAATTGTTGTTTGGCTATGGTTAAACTTCCCAATTTTTTTTTCGGGTCTAAATTCAGCTTTAAGTAAGCTAATAATACATGGGTTGCATCATTGATGGCTTTCTCATCTAATAGTCCCTTCCATTTTCTAGGCTCCCGGCCTAAAAAAATGTTTTGAGCTACCGTCAAATGAGGCAATAAGCACAATTCTTGATGGATAATTCCAATAGACAATGATTTGGCATGAGAGGGTGATGAAATTTCGACTTCCTGTCCATCCACCAAGATCCTTCCTTGATCTTTTTGATAAATCCCAGCCAATATCTTCATCAAAGTAGATTTTCCGGCGCCATTTTCCCCAAGCAAAGCGTGTACCTCTCCGGCCTTCAACTCAAAGTCCACCTCTTGTAAGGCACGCACGCCGGGGAACGATTTAGATACCTTTTGTACAGTTAATAACCCCATTAGATTGCAAAAGAATTTAAAAATATATCAATTAGGCTGACCTAAAATGGTCGCGCCATTTCGGACATACAACGCTCTTCATTATATTGAAAAGACTGTTGCACTATCGGCTGGTGAGTGCCGCATAACGCAGTAATTTGGTAGTGCAGTAGGTTATGCAACAATCTTATGGAGTATAATATAGGCAACACATCTTATTGTAGGTTAAATCATGAATATAAACCGCGTTGCATTCATTACAGGTGCCAATAAAGGTCTTGGATTTGAAATCTGTCGTCAATTAGGCCATCTTGGTATCCAACTATGGGTTGCTTGCAGGGATCCTAAAAAGGGCTTGGAGTCGGCAAAAAAATTACAAGCACTTGGGTATGAAGCTAATTTTATTGAACTTGACCTAGGCAATCCGATAACCTTTGTGGCGGCGTTTCAGGAAATTGAAAAAAAACACGGCCGTTTAGACATTTTGGTAAACAACGCTGGCGTTGTTCTGGATAATAACTATAATGCCACTAATTTACCCATTTCCATATTGCGAGAAACTTTCGATACCAACTTCTTTGGACTCGTTGAACTTACCCAAACCTTATTGCCATTGATCAGATTAAGTCCTTCCGGACGCATAGTCAACCATTCTAGTATCCTTGGATCTTTGAACCTACACAGTGACCCAAGCTCAACTATTTACCATTACAAAATACTAGCCTATAACTCCAGTAAAACTGCTCTGAACGCTTTTACCACCCATTTAGCCTACGAATTACGCAATACCAAAATTAAGGTAAACTCGGCACATCCGGGGTCTGTGGTAACTGATCTCAATCCAAGCGGTCTATTAACCGTAGAAGAAGGGGCACAAACCGCGGTTAGGCTAGCCACTTTACCTGAAGACGGTCCTAACGGAAAATATTTTTTCAAAGATCAGGAGTTACCATGGTAACCCAGCAAGATACGAAATATACCAAAGACTGTTGCACCATCGGTTGGCGCCGCGGTTACACCTCCGCAAGTTATGACAGCTCACCGGTCGGCATAGCCGATAGTACAACAGTATTTGCTTTTTAAGGACGGTTTAAAAAATCCCTAAACGGCTGATACACTTTAAAAATGTCTCTACAAGTTTCAACAAAATCATCCTGCAAGGCTAGATGGTCTGGAAATTCATGAACAACCGTCAAAGTTTTTTTCTTTAACCATTGGATGTGAGGATGATCTGCAGGAAAACCCAAAGGGGCACGCTTGAGGGATTCCCCGCGTACCTCACCAAAAACCCTCCTAAATCGGTCACCCTTCACCAGCGTGGTGAAGGATTGGCCATCATTAGCCAAATGTTCGCGAATTCTCTTGAGCCAAGATGGTATCGGTTGATAGGCGCCACCCGCTAAACGACAAGCGTTTGGTTCAAGATGAATATAAAAGCCAGCTTGTAGGCAAGAAGCTTTATCACCCCCTGAAATAAGGTGCATACCACAATGTAGCTTGTAATGTCCTTGACCTGGCCTAGCAAAACGCGCGTCCCTTTGAAGCCGAAATAAACACTTTTTGGGATTCAAACTGATGAAACTGGGATCCGCAGATCCTAAACTAACCAGCAAATTTTCCAAAAACTCATACAAACTGTTTTGGATTTCTCGGTACCTGTCTCGGTTTAGTGCCAACCAATCGCGATGATTGTTCTGTGCTAGTTCTTGCAAAAATGGAAAAATATCGGCATTTATCTGAAACATATAAAACCAACTTAAAAACCAAAGACTGTTGCACCATCGGCTGGTGCCGCTCGGTGATCTGTCAAAGTACAAGGCTTTCCGCGCACCACGCAACCCGCTGTATTTCTGAAGATGATCATTCGCTGATGAGTACCGCATAACGCAGTCATTTGACAACCTCGGCACCAGCCTTTCCAGCCTTTTGGTGCAAAGGTCTCTTCTTTTTAGTGCCCCAAAATTTTAGATAAAAAGTTCTGTGCCCGCTCAGTTTGTGGGTTGTCAAAAAATTGCATAGGAGGGGCTATTTCAATAATTTGCCCTTGGTCCATAAAAATAACTCTATCTGCAACCGACTTTGCAAAACCCATTTCATGCGTCACGCACAACATAGTGATACCCTGATCGCTAAGTTCCTTTATAACATCCAATACTTCGCTTATCATTTCAGGATCTAAAGCCGATGTAGGTTCATCAAACAACATAATTTTCGGATTAAGACATAATGCCCGAGCAATTGCCACCCTTTGTTGCTGTCCACCCGATAATTGCAAAGGATATTTATGAGCGTGTTCGACAATTTTTACCCTATTCAATTGAACCATGGCTAACTCTACGGCTTTATTGCGAGGTAATTTGTGTACTCTGGTAGGTGATAAAATCAGGTTCTCTAAAACCGATAAATGAGGAAATAAATTAAACTGCTGAAACACCATCCCAACCCTTAGTCTAACCAAATCGATGTTCTTTAAATTATTTCCCAGCTCTATGCCATCCACCACCAACTTTCCTTCTTGATATTCTTCCAAGGCATTGACACATCGAATCAGCGTAGATTTACCAGAGCCTGAAGGACCACAAACTATGATCTTTTCACCGGTTTTAACTTCTAAATTGATATCGCGCAACACATGATACCCATTGCTCATATACCATTTATTTAACTGCCGATATTCGATGATAGTATCAGACATAAGTATGTTTGTTTTAAAATTAACCCATTGCCTCACCCAAGTACCACAAATCGTGACCCAAACCTCATTACAACCTGTCTCATCACTGCGTTACGCGGCTCACCCTGAATGAGTACTTCGTCCATTTGGCTGGTGTTTCAAAGCCCTATCTTGTTATAAGACTATTCACCATCAGCTATGCCGCAGTTGTCAAATGACTGCGCTATATTTCTCCGTTTTATGATCATCTTCGGAAATAAATCAGGTGGGTGCACTTTAGTTTTGTAATTGGGTCGCTCGTCCGATCGGCGTAGCCGTCACTGCAAAAATCTCGCATTTCCAATACCACCCCTTACATGATCACCTAGCCTTACTAACATTTAGCCTATTCTCAACCCATAAGCTATAGCGAGACATCAAAAAACAAAATACAAAATAAATGAGTGTGATAAATAAATAGGCTTCAATTTTGAAAGGCCGCCAATCTGCGTCCGAATTAAGGGCCAAAGACAAAGCCCCAGTCAGTTCATAAAGAGAAACTATCGTAACCAAAGAAGTATCTTTAAATAATCCAATAGCAGTATTCATCAATGAAGGAATAACTATAGCCAACGCTTGCGGTAAAACAATCAGTTTTTGGGTCTGCCAATAAGATAAGCCCAAGGATTGAGCGGCCTCAATTTGCCCCTTTGGAATACTCTGGATACCGCCTCGCACCACTTCAGCCATATAAGCCGCAGAAAACAAAGTAATAGCCACTATCACGCGCAATACGACATCTATTTTAACTCCTTCGGGCATAAACAAGGGCAACATAAACGATGCCATAAATAGCAAAGTTACCAACGGAACTCCCCTGATAATTTCCACATAAATAGTACACATGGTACTTATGGCAGGCATGCTACTTGAACGACGACCTAGTGCAACCAAAATAGCAATGGGAAACGCTAGGGTTAAAGCCATCACTGTGAGTAACACCGTTAAAGGAAACCCACCCCACAAATCGGTGTCCACTTTGGGTAACCCGAACACCCCTCCCAACATCAATATAAAATAAGTCACATACATAGCCAACCAGACCATGGGCAATTTCTTATTCCAATAATTGGGTTTACAGCTCACGATAACTGCCACCAACATGATGAGGGTAGCCAATACGGGACGCCATTGCTCATCCAGTGGGTATCGCCCCATTACAATTTGCCGACCTTTCTGGGCAATCACTCCCCAACAAGCACCTACACCTCTTAACGCGTCACATTTAGCTAAATCCGGGATAAATTGAGCACTAACAACGCCCCAATCGATGAAATTAACCAATACAACTACGCTTAAAAAACCGATCAGTAGCGTTAGCAACACACTTGATACATTGGCAAACAAATTGCTACGCATCCACCCCACTATCCCTTTATAATAAACAGGTGGTGGTTTTGGATTTATAAATTTAACTTCATTAACTTCAGTTAGCATGAACTTACCTTTCTTTAATCAGTGCATTGGTGTTAAACCAATTCATCAACAAGGATGTAAGTAAAGAAATGGTTAAATAAACCAACATAACCAACGACAACGCCTCTACCGCTCGTCCCGTTTGGTTAATGGTGGTATTAGCTATCGATACCAAATCCGGATAACCAATGGCCACCGCCAAGGATGAATTTTTAGTAAGGTTTAAATATTGGCTGGTCAAAGGTGGAATGATAGTTCTTAAAGCCTGCGGTAAGATGACATAATTCATACTTTGCCCTTTGGATAAGCCTAGAGAAGATGCGGCTTCTATTTGGCCAAGTGATACCGAAGAAACCCCCGATCTGACAATTTCAGCAATAAATGCCGCGGTGTAGATCACGAGTCCTATCAGGAGCGCCAAATACTCTGGGGACAATGCAATTCCCTGTTCAATTTGAAATTCACCTAGGGTAGGAACATTCCATTGATTCGGAGCGCCCCCCAAAAACCACCCTAACAGAGATAGTCCTAATATCAAGCCAACACCCACCGTTTTAACGGGTCGTTCTATCCCAGTTTGGTCAAAGTAGCGACTGGCTCTTCTTGCGTAAATATAAGAAAAAACCAACCCTAAGAATAAACCCAGCAAAGCCAAGGTCTGCCCTAATTGCCAAACCACCCAAGGAAAGGACACTCCGTTTTTGCTTAAATAAAAGTTGCCGGCCTGCCAAGCATCAGAGAAATTTGGTAAAATTTCAGTAAACAACAAGTACCAAATTAACAGTTGCAAATATATAGGGATATTACGAAAAAACTCTACATACCCATAACATATTTTCCGCATTAACCAATTGGTAGAAAACCTCCCTACACCAACCATGGTACCTAAAACCGTAGCCAAAAAAATTCCTACCAAAGCAACCTTCAAGGTATTTAACAAACCTATGGCAAACGCCACTAGGTACGAACTATTGGCACTATAACCCAGCAAATGCTCACTGATATCAAACCCAAACGGATCTAATAAAAAATCGTACCCACTTTGAATACCCCTAAGCTTCATGCTGGCCAAAGTGTTGCGGAATAATATCCACACCACCACCAATAGTACAAAGACCGAAATACATTGGTGTATGACCGATCTCCCTTCCTTGCTATTCCAAGAAAAACTAAATTTTTTCTTTGGCGGCAGTTTTGCTTCTATCATGTTCTACATCATTTAGCCTACTCAAGCAACAAACGCTATATGAGTCCGTTATTCATCCCAAAGACTGTTGCTCCATCGGCTGGTGCCGCGGTTACACCTTGGATCGTTATGACAGCTCGCTGAGCGGGGCACCAGCCGATGGAGCAACAGTCTTGGTATGTTAGAAATTTAGCACAAAGTTTAGCGCAATGGAGACGCGTACATCAACCCACCATTGTTCCATAAATTATTGGTCCCGCGTGGCAAATTAATAGAAGTTTTAGTACCTACATTACGCTCAAAAATTTCACCATAATTGCCACTTGCTTTTATAGCTCTCAGCAACCATTCTTTGTCCAATCCCAAGAGCTTACCCAAATCTTCCGTCACTCCCAATAACCTTCCAATTTGGGGGTGATCCGAGGTCTTCATTTGCTCTATATTGGTTTGAGTTATACCATATTCTTCAGCTTCAATCAGTCCGTTCAAAACCCAACGAGCTATAGCCAACCATTCATCATCGCCTCTGCGTACCATAGGTCCTAGTGGCT
>JASGCH010000194.1 GCA_030054245.1 Gammaproteobacteria bacterium
GTGATATCAGCGAAAACGCTGATATCACCTTGTGCACGCGCTTCGGCTATGGCCTGCACAACAACTGGCCTTTCGACTGTCTTCAAATGCTTTAATTCTGCGCGTAATTTACTAATGCCAGTTAAGGTAATGGGAGTTGAGTTCATAATAGGAATGAATAAGAATTACAAAATTTATCGTTATAATTTTACTACTTCTCCCGATGTTTATTAAAATGCGATACCCTTGTGTCAAATATGTCTAGCTTGTTAACCACCCAAATTACCCGTTATATACAAGACCCTCTGACTCATCATTTTAATGATCTGGCGTTAGAAATTTTTGATTACCAATTTTCGCATAACGCCGATTTTGCCCATCTGTGCCAAGTAGCCCAAATAACCCCTAAACAAATAAAATCGTGGGAAGATATTCCTGCCGTCTCGGTCGAGCATTTTAAAACCCACACTTTGAGCTGTATTCCTCCCCACCAATGTCCAAGAGTGTTTCATACCAGTGGTACCACCCGCCCAGATCTTCAAGGCAAACACTATCACCCGACTTTGGAAATATACGACCTATCCATGTTGCTGAATTTTAAAAAGCACTTTTTTGATCACTCAGGCAAGGCGACTATGGTTAGTTTGTTTCCGGATGAGACGCATAAACCCAATTCGTCCTTAGCCCATTACCTTAGTTTAGCAAAACACCACTTCGCGGACAATCCAGAACAAACCTTTGTAGGCGAAGAAGGCCTAGCCTATGAAAAAGTTGCCCAAATTTTATACCAAGCTTCTGAAGACCAAAAGCCCATAGTATTGCTGGGAGCCAGTTATAGTTTTGTGCATTTTATAGAAAATTGCCAATTGCACAAGCGCCAATTTAATCTGGCCGCTGGATCAAAAGTTTTAGATACAGGAGGTTACAAAGGTCAATCTCGTGAAATTGCCAGAGATGAATTTTATCAACTTTTAAACACTATTTTAGGCGTAGAACTCAGTCAATGTATCAATATGTACGGGATGACTGAATTAAGCACACAGATGTACGACAGGGGACAAGGAACCCCGCAGTCTTACCTAGGCTATCAGGGTCCCCATTGGTTGCGCAGTCGGGTATTAGACCCTTTAAGCATGCAAGAAGTAGAGGTAGGCGCAATGGGCGTACTGGCGCACACCGATTTGGCGAATTTGAATTCAGTAACGACCATTCTGACCGAAGACATTGCGGTGCGTACGCCGGCTGGCTTTCAGTTGATGGGGCGAGCCAAGGGCAGTCAAGCCCAAGGTTGCTCGATCACCGCCGATGAGCTTTTTGCTACCCGCCCATGATCAAGCAAGTTTAAAGCTAGATCAACCTCTTATGGCCGTTAAACCACGGTTTTACCACCACTACACGGTTTACACAGATCAACCAGCCGATGCTGCAATGGTCTCGAATCCGTAAGGTGATCTCTACCTCCAGAAAGATCGACCTGATTTTCTTCGCCTGTCGCCCTCCGAAATGTGGTGGGAAATGCGGTGAATATGCACCATATTGTTGTGAAATATAGGTTAGGGGATTATTTTTATCGATGAAAATATTTTTAGAATTTGAGACCTTTACACCGACGGCTACGCCGCTCCGGCGAACTGCCAAAGTACAAGGTTGGAGCGAACGCCCCCAGCGGAATTTACTGGGGTAATCATTCGCTGTTGGGCGTTCGCTGGTTTCGCATATTGAGTATATGCGAAACCAGCGAACGGAAGCACAATGGATAGCGCAACGAACTGCGGAACATACATAACGCAGTAATTTGGTAGTGCAGCCAGCGGCGTAGCCGTCGATGCAAAAAGTCTCTTTTAGTTGTAAAATACCCGAATCTATTAGCCCAACCCTAATTTCTACAATCTCTACCTGATTTTCTTAGCCACCATCCGTCGCATTTCAAACTTAAGACTGTTGCACAACCTCGGTGAGCTGTCAAAGTACAAGGCTTAGCGGAACGCAACCAGCGGAATTTACTGGGATGTAAATGAGCTGGTGAGTACCGCATAACGCAGTAATTTGGCAGTGTAACCGGTTGTGCAACAGTCTTAACTTCATGGTTCATTTCTCCCTAGCCATGCCTAAATTAACTCAAACTAAGCATAGCCAGCGTGCTTTTATTTGCATACCGGTCAGTGCCACTGCCACGAATGGGTGACGAAGCTGGGGGCGTTTGATCCCCTTTTACATTTGGTGAGCGTGCAATGCTTAGTGCCAGTTACGCCGCAAAACCACTACGAACCACCTCCAGCCTACTGGGAAACTCTGCAGGCAGAAATTGTGGCAAATACTAATCCAAGAGGTGTCCCATGAGTTTTGATCAAGACATGCAAGCCATGAGCGCCGACCAAGTTCGGGATGCGGTCGGAAAGCGTTTGCTTAAGGGTCAAGGTGTTCCATGGGCCGATAGCATGGGTGAGCCTGTTTGGGCATTGCTACAATCGGCGTTTGATGTGTGGCGTCTCGATCCTGATCAATTGTCCGCATTTGACCAAGGTCTGCATGAAACTTTGGGCAGGGCAATAAAAGGGCAAAATTGGACTGCGGTGCAGTCAAGTTGTGAATTAGTTTTGAGTTTGGCTAGCAACCATGCGGCATGGCGGCCAGATGCGCTGGCGCAGTGGCCACTTAGTCTTTGGTTAAAGCAAACCCAACCATCCAACCGAGAACACGCTTTGGCTTGGGCCACATTGTTGGAGTTGGCCGAGCTTGCAGGCTGGCGTGATAGCGAATGGATCAAAGATCAGTTCAAGTGGGTGGTAAACACCATTGCCAGCCAACCGCATGCTGTCGATCAATACCTACCTTGGTTACACGCTCTTTGGGCGTGGTTGACTGAAGATCCACAGCAAACCTCTAGGCAATGGCCCTGGTCTGATATTTGGCAAAGCCTGAGCCGCATTGACGATGAAAAAGCTCGACTGCGCAGTGCAGATGTGGTGATGATGCGTGCGCGTGATCGCTTAGACAAATCGGGAGCTAAGGAAGCCATCTATGCCCTTCGGTTGTTGGACCGTCCTGATTTTGAAAAGCAAGTGATGCAACGAATGCCTTTACACTGGACCAACCTACCCACTCCCGAGGGCATTCCCAGCGATGCCGATGCTACTTTGGCCTATTCGCGTGCGGGTCCAGATGAATAAACACGGCTCTACCAAGCGCGGGTGCTGGTGCTGGGCGATGGTGGAATGGGTAAAACCACGCTCATCAAGCGCTTGCTTGACCCAGATCAAGACTTGCCAAA
>JASGCH010000195.1 GCA_030054245.1 Gammaproteobacteria bacterium
CTCTGCTGGTAAAATTGTAGAAGTAGGTGCAGATTTAGACACCAAGCTTGCTTCTGCCATCCCCTCATCTACTCAACGCATAGATGCCAGCGGGCAGTATGTGTTACCGGGAGGAATAGACCCCCATACGCACATGCAATTGCCTTTTATGGGATCTGTTACTATGGATGATTTTTACACAGGTACCGTAGCTGGTTTGGCAGGTGGAACGACGACGATTATTGATTTTGTCATACCTAACCCTGAGGAACCTTTGCTAGAGGCTTATTGGAAATGGCGTGGTTGGGCTGAAAAATCGGCTTCAGATTATGCTTTTCATGTGGCGGTAACTTGGTGGTCTGAGCAAGTGCACGCGGATATGGGAAAGTTGGTCAAAGAAGAGGGTGTTACCAGTTTTAAACATTTTATGGCTTATAAAAATGCCATTATGTGTGATGACGAAACACTGGTCAATAGTTTTCGTCGAGCCCTAGAACTAGGTGCTATGCCAACGGTGCACGCCGAAAATGGCGAATTGGTTTTTTTATTACAGCAAGAGATGTTAAAAAAAGGTCTGCGCCAGCCCGCTGGACATCCGCTATCTAGACCACCAACCGTTGAGGCCGAAGCCGCCAACCGTGCCATCGCTATCGCTGAAGTCATTGGAGTGCCCCTATATGTAGTGCATGTATCTTGTCTAGAATCAGTGCAGGCCATTGCTCGGGCCCGGGCACGAGGGCAAAGGGTTTACGGCGAGGTGTTAGCGGGTCATTTGGTGGTGGACGACAGCGTCTATACCCACCCTGATTTTGCATTTTCTGCTGGGCATGTCATGAGTCCGCCGTTTCGTGCCAAGTCTCATCAAGGACATTTATGGAACGCACTACAATCGGGTACCTTACACACCACGGCGACCGATCACTGCACTTTTTGTGCTGAGCAAAAAGCCGCAGGCAAAGATGATTTTACTAAAATTCCCAATGGTTGTGGGGGAGTCGAAGAACGCATGATGGTGTTGTGGAGCCAAGGAGTTGGAACGGGGCGGCTCACACCCAGTGAATTTGTCGCGGCGACTTCTGCCAATGCCGCCAAACTGTTCAATTTATATCCGCGTAAAGGGGTTATCCAAGCTGGTGCTGACGCTGATGTGGTGCTATGGGATCCGAATGGACATAAGACTTTATCCGTCAAAACGCAACTGAGCAAAGGTGACTTTAATATATTTGAAGGGCTAGCAGTGCGTGGGATCCCCAGTTATACCATTAGTCAAGGCAAAATTCGCATGGCGAATCAGCAACTTCAGGTTGAAAGAGGTAGTGGCAGGTATCTTAAAAGAAACCCTTATGGGGCACATTACCAAGCCGCTCAATTGCGCCATGAAGTCCTAGGCGATCTGGGGGTAGCTGGTATTGGTTAATCTGTTCGATATCATCGAAGTCGGTTGCAACGGTCTTAGACTGGTGCCTCCATTCATCCCATATTAAAGACGGTTGCTCCACCTTGAGGTTGAGCAACCGTCTTAACAGTCGATTTATTTACTCAACTCTATGAATACCAAAGATCTACGCATCAATGGCCCGCGTTTATGGGAATCCATTATGGAATTGGCACAAATTGGAGCCACACCCAAAGGTGGTGTATGTCGCCTCACTTTAACCGATTTGGATAAACAAGGGCGAGATTTGGTCGTCAAATGGGCCAAAGAAGCTGGCATGCGTATTAGTATAGACAAAATTGGCAATGTATTTATGCGTCGTGCTGGAAAAAATCCCCATCTACCCCCCATAGTGACGGGTAGCCATATCGATACTCAACCTACCGGAGGAAAATTTGACGGCAATTATGGCGTATTGGCTGGAATTGAAGTAGTGCGCACCCTCAACGATCACCAAGTAGAAACCGAAGCCCCGATTGAAGTCGTATTTTGGACAAATGAAGAAGGCTCCCGATTCGTACCTGTCATGATGGGTTCTGGAGTGTTTGCCCAAGCCTTTACTTTAGAACACGCTTATGCGGCAAAAGATATCGCCGGAAAGACCGTTTTTCAAGAATTACAACGCATTGGTTATGTGGGCGATGAGGAACCGGGCCATCACCCGATAGGGGCTTATTTTGAAACCCATATTGAGCAAGGACCTATTTTAGAAGACGAAAAGAAAACCATAGGCGTGGTTACTGGGGTTTTAGGCATTCGTTGGTACGATTGTGTAGTAACCGGCATGGAAGCCCACGCCGGTCCCACCCCTATGAAACTACGCAAAGATGCGCTCCAAGTCGCCACCCAATTGATGCAAGAAGTGGTAGCTTGTGCCTATCGCCATCCCCCCCATGGTCGAGGAACCGTGGGTATGGTTTTGGTCCACCCCAATAGTCGCAATGTCATCCCGGGATCGGTCAAGTTTAGTGTGGACTTAAGAAACACCACCGATGAGTTGTGCAACCGTATGGACGCCGACATTCGTTCGGTGGCCAAGCATTTGTCAGAGCAAACCGGACTCGGCATTCAGTTGGATTTAGTGTCTAATTACCCTGCACAGCAATTTCATCAACGATGCGTCGAAAGCGTTCGCCAAGCCAGTGAGTCTTTAGGCTATAGCCACATGCCTATCGTGAGTGGTGCAGGGCATGATGCGGTTTATATGGCAAGATTGGCACCCACAGGTATGATTTTTATTCCTTGCAAAGATGGCATTAGCCATAACGAAATCGAAGACGCCTTAGCAGAAGATGTGACTGCCGGATGCAATGTGTTGCTACAAGCCATGCTCAACGCCATGCAAGCCTAACCACTTCGGAAAATAAACCAACAATGTGATGCACTTTATAGCAGTCGTTATGGCTTTGGTAGCTATTGGATGGATATATCACTTGCAATCCCTCAAATCGAACAGCAGGAGTAAGAAAAAGCAAGCTAGAATTAAAGCTAATATAGCCAGTGGCAATGCAATTGCCCTTTTCTTTCTATCGGGTGCTGTTTGGTTTCTATTCGATTCACCACCTAAATGGGGGACTGCTGTTATATTCCTTCTATTGGCTTTGCTGTGCAAAATTTTTTCGTACTTAGCTAACAAACATGCTTCTGTTCGTAAATTTATGGACTTTTAAGCTAGATTACGCAGTCGCCAGATGTTCTCGCATATACTCAAGCGAGTGCCCACCAGCGAAAAAAACTGTTGCTCAACCAGTTACACTGTCAAATTACTGCGTTATGTATGTTTGGCAGTTCGTTGCGCTATCCATTGTGCTTCC
>JASGCH010000196.1 GCA_030054245.1 Gammaproteobacteria bacterium
GGTGGGATCTTCGGTGGTTAGTATTAAAACCAGCGTCAAGGCCAATGTACAGAGAGATTTAGGGCAGGAGGAAGAAATACAAGAATTATTTAGGAAATTTTTTGGTATTCCCATTCCCAAAAATACTCCGAATAAACCCAATAAACCAGAAAAACCTTCAGAAGAATCCGAAACTTTACCCAAAGGAGTGGGTTCAGGGATGATTTTAAGCGGTGATGGCTATATCTTGACCAACGCACATGTAGTGTTTGGCGCCGAGCAAATATTGGTGAGCTTAACGGATAAAAGAGAATTTAAAGCTAAAATCATCGGCTTAGATAAAAGAACCGATGTGGCTTTGATCAAAATTAGCGCCAATAATTTACCCACCGTAAAAATTGGTGATGTCAACCGCCTTAAGGTGGGGGAATGGGTGTTAGCCATTGGTACCCCTTTTGGGCTAGAAAATACGGTAACCGCTGGCATTGTGAGCGCCAAGCAAAGAGATACGGGTGATTATTTACCACTTATTCAAACGGATGTGGCCATTAACCCGGGTAACTCAGGCGGACCTTTGATTAATATGCGCGGGGAAGTGGTGGGTATTAACAGTCAGATTTTTTCTAGGTCGGGTGGCTATATGGGGATTTCATTTTCTATACCCATAGATGAAGCTATTAAAATCAGCGATCAACTGCGTGCAACGGGGCGTGTCTCGCGCGGTAAATTGGGGGTGCAAATTGAGGAAGTTACTAAAGAAATAGCGGATAATGTGGGGTTAAAAAAAGCCCAAGGAGCTTTTGTGCGTGGAGTTGAATCGGGTTCACCTGCAGAGAAAGCCAATATTGGCGTGGGCGATGTTATTTTGCGGGTGAATGGCAAGGCCATCGAGCGGTCTAGTGAATTGCCTAGGCTGGTAGGGAAACTCAAACCCGGAACCAAAGTGAGTGTGACGATTTGGTCAAATAATTCGGAGCTTGAACGCGAAGTTACCATCGCCGAATTTGAACCAGAAGACGACAAAAGTTCAGGTAAACCAGCGGATGGAGATGACAAATCGGGTAATGCCATTGGCATCAAAGTGGCGGAATTAACCTCAGCACAGAAAAACGAGGCCAAAGTCAAATATGGTGTGCGTGTTACCAGCATTCAAGCCAATGTCAGCAGTGTCAGCGGTTTACAAGAAGGAGACATTATTACCGCCATCAACGCCAACCCGGTGACTTCGGTGGAAATTTTTCATACCCTGCTGAAGAATGCCGATAAAAGCAAGTCCATTAAAATTACATTCCGGCGCGATGGTTGGACGACTTTAACCCAAATTCCACCTACTAAGAAAGAATAAGATGCAAGCCTATCGCCCTCCTATAGCAGACATGCTGTTTAATTTAAAACACATTGCCCAATACCCAAGTTGGTCAGAGCAACTGGTTGGGTTGGAGTCTTTGGATCTTGAGACGATTGAATCGATTTTGACGCAATACGGTCGATTTTGTAGCGAAGTGATCGCCCCTCTTAACCGTACTGGAGATGTTAGCCCTTCGGTTTGGCAAAATGGAGAAGTGATGACGACCCAAGGATTTAAAAACGCCTACCGTTTATTTTGTCAAGCCGGTTGGCAATCTCTGGGGCACCCCAGTATTTTTGGGGGTCAAGGCTTACCGCATAGCGTCAGTGCGGTGTGTACTGAAATGCTCAACTCGGCAAATTTAAGCTTTGCTTTATGCCCTTTACTCACGGATGGAGCCATTGAGGCACTCAGAACCGCGGCCAACGAGTCACAACAAACGGCTTTTTTACCCTATTTAGTGAGCGGTCAATGGACGGGCACCATGAACTTGACAGAGCCACAAGCTGGGTCAGATTTAGCGGCCATTCGTAGTAAAGCCGTGCCACAAGCCGACGGTAGCTACAAGATTTTTGGCAATAAAATTTTTATTACCTACGGTGAGCATGACTTGTCGGAAAATATTCTGCACATGGTTTTGGCGCGCGTCGAAGGGGCGCCGGCTGGTATTCAAGGCATTAGTTTATTTTTAGTTCCTAAATACTTGCAGGTTGGCGACACCCACTTACGCAACGATGTGTATTGTACCAGCATCGAACACAAGCTGGGCATTAAAGCCAGCCCTACGGCGGTACTTGAATACGGGGGAGGGCTGGCGCATAGCGTGGCTGACCAACGCGGAGCGGGTGCGGTAGGCTACTTGGTAGGTCAAGAAAACCATGGATTACAGTATATGTTCATCATGATGAATGCCGCACGGTTTGCGGTGGGAGTGCAGGGCATTGCTATTTCTGAGCGGGCTTATCAACAAGCGTATCACTTTTCTACCGAGCGCATACAATCTAGGCCAGTGGATGGTAGCCATAAAGCTGGCGTGGCGATTGGCCACCATCCTGATGTCAAAAGAATGCTCATGACCATGCGTTCTTTGACACAAGGCTGTCGAAGTTTGGCCGCTTATGCCGCGGGTTTGGGGGACCAGGCCCAACACCATGCCGACCCAGAAAAGCGGCGGGAGTGCTTAAAAGTTTATGAATTTTTAGTGCCTTTGGTCAAAGGTTATAGTACCGAAGTAAGTTTAGAAGTTACTTCATTGGGTGTGCAAGTGCATGGTGGCATGGGTTTTATTGAAGAAACTGGGGCGGCGCAACATTACCGAGACGCGCGTATTTTGCCGATTTACGAAGGCACTACCGCGATCCAAGCCAATGATTTGGTGGGACGAAAAACCCAGCGCGATGCAGGTGCAGTTGCCAAGTGGTTAGCCAGTCAAGTCAGTACGACTCTCCACGAATTAAACGCCTTGAACGATTGTCTCCCAGCCCAGCAAACTGCGGCACAATTACAATCAGCTCTACACGATTTTACCCAAGTCGTTGAGTTTATCACTCATACAGCCACCCCAATCAATCAAGTCTATGCCTCAAGCGTACCTTATTTGTTGATTGCTGGTAATTTTGTTGTAGGTTGGTTGCAAGCTCGCTCTTTATTGGAGGCACAAAAACTTCCCGTCACGCCTTTTTATCAAACCAAAATAGGCACGGCGCATTTTTATTGCACGCACATTTTGCCACGCATTCATGCCTTGGCTATTGAGGTTTTGGTGGGGGCACCCTCAGCTATAGCCTTGAGCTTAGAAGAATTGGCCTAAACAACCAGCGGAAAATGGCTAAACAACCGGCTGAAAATGGCGATTTACGGCGTTGCCTCACTCCTCGACCTCTCGC
>JASGCH010000197.1 GCA_030054245.1 Gammaproteobacteria bacterium
CTAGTGGAGTGGCGAATTTGTGACAGTCTGGTAAGGCAATTCCACTAGGGCAGATCGATTTAGACCCCTTAGCTTGTCTGGCTCTACGACATTTCCCTCAGGTACGGCTACTATCCGAAGCTCATGCCAAAGAACACGCCATCGAAGTCCATTTACCATTTATACAGAGGTTATGGGAAAACCATACTTTACCTCAATTAATTCCCTTAGTAGTGGGTAGCATTGGGCAATCTGAGTTACTCTCCATATTTCGGATGTTACACACCAACAGGTCAACCTTATTTATCATAAGCAGTGACTTGTCTCACTTCAAACCGTATTTAGTAGCAAATGATTTTGATACTTATAGTTGCCAGAAGATTTTAGCATTAGAAAATCAGCTGAATGCTGAACAAGCCTGCGGATATATTGGAATCAACGCCATGTTGGCATGGGCAAAAGAAAATTCTTGGAAAATTCAGCAATTAGGTTATTGTAATTCTGGAGACGCACAGATAAGCACCCCATCTAATATGAAAAACAAAGTGGTGGGCTATGCCAGCTTTGCCATCTACCCTCAAGCGTCCGCTAGCTCATCACCAACTCTTTCTCAAGAGCAAGGACAAACTTTGTGCCATTGGGCTTACCTAGCTATTCGTCAAGCTATTCACCCAAACGCTAGGGATACCAATGCTTGCATACCCCAACCGGAGGACTATCCTGAATGGTCAAAAGTGCCAGCGGCAACCTTTGTAACTCTTTACCTTGATGGTAAGTTACGCGGGTGTATTGGAAGTTTAGCCGCCCACAAAGCTCTGTTTCAAGATACACAACATAATGCGTGCAATGCCGCACTAAGAGATCCGCGATTTTCGCCCGTATCCCCAAACCTACTTGAACAATTAAGTATTGAAGTTTCCGTACTCACTCCAGCAAAACATTTAAGTTATCTTAATCAAGCACATGCTTTATGGCAGTTGCGTCCATATATAGACGGTGTCATATTATCCTATCAGCAAAATGGTAGAGTTTTTAAGAGCACCTTTTTACCTCAGGTATGGGAATCCATCCCCGATCCTATAGCCTTTATGGCACACTTAAAGCAAAAAGCTGGAATGCCTACGGATTTTTGGTCAAATGAAATCCAACTTTCCACTTATCAAGTTGAAAAATTTCACTATGTTCGCCCAACTCCCTAAAATGAATGGGCTATGTATGAAAAATTTTATATTTTACCATCTCGACTAACTTGAGTAAGACGGTTGCCCCATCGGCTGGTGCCGCTCGGTGAGCTGTTATAATTACAAGGCTTCCGCGAACGCCCCCAGCTTTATTTCCATGATCATGGTGAGTACCGCATAACGCAGTCATTTGGCAACCGCGACACCAGCCGATGGTGCAACCAAGTCTTCTCATTAATGAATACCCCTATAGCCGCTCAACCTTACCCTGCCAGATGGTGGCATCTAACCGAAGATGGAAAAATTCAATGCGATCTTTGTCCGCGCGAGTGCAAACTAAACGATGGTCAGAAGGGATTGTGTTTTGTTAGGGAAAGGCAAGGCTCGGCTTTAATTTTAAATACTTGGGGAAAATCGTCTGGCTTATGTGTTGACCCTGTAGAAAAAAAACCTCTCAATCATTATCATCCTGGCTCACCTATTCTCAGTTTAGGCACTGCAGGTTGCAATTTAGCGTGTAAGTTTTGCCAAAATTGGGATATTTCCAAAAGTCGTGACACAGATAAATTAGGGCAAATAGCCACACCTGAACAAATTGCCCTATCTTGTAAAAAACTTTCTGTCCCTTTAGTAGCCTATACCTACAATGATCCTGTCATATTTGCTGAGTACGCCATGGACATTGCACAAGCCTGCCACCAGCATGATATAAAGAGTGTAGCGGTGACAGCTGGATACATTCATCCTCAGCCACGCCAAGAGTTTTTTCAATATATGGATGCCGCCAATATTGATCTAAAGGGATTTAATAAAGATTTCTATCCTAAATTATGTGCGGCTGAATTGCAACCGGTTCTGGATTGCTTATCGTATGTAAAACACCATACAAAATGTTGGTTAGAGATTACGACCTTATTGATACCCGATGCCAATGACAGTGTGCCAGAAATAAAAGCCATGTGCCTATGGATATACCAAGAACTAGGGGATGATGTCCCTTTACATTTCACCGCCTTTCACCCTGATTACAAATTGCGTGATCGCGGAGCTACCCCGGTAGCTACTCTGCAACTAGCCCGCCAAATTGCTATCGATCAGGGTTTAAAGTATGTTTACACGGGTAATGTTCATGACCGACAGGGAGGCACCACCTTTTGTCCTGAGTGCAAAAAACCTTTAATTGTTCGAGATTGGCACAACTTAAGCCAAAATTTATTACGCTCTGGCAACCAATGCCCCCACTGTCATTGTGTCATTTCAGGACACTTTCCAACGCGTCCGGTGGATTGGCAACCATTCGGTGGAAGAAGATTTGCTTTAAAAATAACCACATAAAGACTATAAGACTATTGCACCATCGGCTGGTACCGCTCGGCAAGCTGTTCAATGATTGCGTTATATTTCTCCGCTCTATGGTCTTGCCAGTCATAGATTACACAACGATACCTTTTTGCCCCTTCACCGGTTGATAACTTGTGCCGATGGCACCTGCAAAGCCGCAGATTGAATATGGCCTAATTGATCATCAAAAAAAATATCTGCTTCAAATTCTCGCAAAAACCTACTTTTATTTAATCCCCCTAAAAACATCGCCTCATCAATTTCAATATTCCAGCCTATCAAGGTATTCATAGCTCTTTCGTGAGCTTGGGTACTTCTGGCAGTGATGAGTGCGGTTCTGATTTGCACATTACATCCATGAGATTTCTGCAATTGATGCAGGGAAAATAGCAAGGGTTTTAAAGGACCAGGAAGTAAGGGGTTCTTAGCATGAGCGATTTCATGTTCAACAAAAACCTCCTTACCGTGTTCTTGGTAGATTTTTTCTGCTTCATCTGAAAATAAGACTGCATCACCATCAAACGCAATTCTAATTTCATTGGGATGACTCTCATTCGCTGGCTTGGACCACGGGATTAATCTAGCCGCAGGGACCCCTGCACTCAGTGCGGCGTGCACATCTTCTTCATGGGCAGACAAAAACAAATGTGCTGATAAAGCCGATAAATACTTCCAAGGTGCTCGACCTCTAGTGAATACCCCGCTTAAAAT
>JASGCH010000017.1 GCA_030054245.1 Gammaproteobacteria bacterium
TTATTAGAAAGTGAACAATTTTCTAATAAAGTTACTCCATTGTTAGCGGCAAAATTGGGTAGATTAATAGCTTTTTGAGGGTCAAGCCGATGATTTAAAGAAGCCAACAGAGTTTTGGCTACAAAATGAATAATCAAAGAGCCTCCCGGACTACCAACACTCATCTCCAATTTTTGATTCGACTTGTCAAATACTAAAATAGGAGACATAGAAGATCTTGGCCTTTTGCCAGCTTCAACTCTATTGGCGATCCAACGACCATCAGAACTTTTAGGCAAAAAACTAAAATCGGTAAGCTCATTGTTCAATAAATAACCGTCCACCATTTGCCGACTGCCAAAAGCATCTTCTAAGGTGGTCGTCATCGAGATTGCCTGACCAAACCCGTCTATTATACTGATATGACTCGTACCAAATTCATCTTGTTCAGGCATATAACCCAAACTAACTATGGACTTAGTAGGATTGCCAGGCGGCATATGTCCGGGGTTCTTATAATGATCCACCAATTTAGCTCTTTGGAGCAAATAGTCCTCGCTTAAAAGAGATGCCCAGTCGTGGTTGGGCGCGGATACAAAGCTAGGATCAGCAACATATAATCCTCTATCCGCAAACGCCAAGTTTGCCGATTGAAAATAAAAGTGCAACCAATTGGCCAAAAAATGTTCATTGTCAAACTCAATGTGAGTTTGACCCAATAAGCGCATGATCCCCATAATTTGTCCTATAGCAAGGGTACCCGAGCTAGGGGGTGGAAAACCACAAACAGCATAGACGGTTACCGATGTAGGGTAATCGAAACACAAAGGCGCTCTTTGAATGGCTTGATAACCTTTTAAATCGTCTAAGGTCATCAACCCTGGATTGGTCGGATGCTCAGCTACCGTTCGTAGCAAATTTTCTGCGACCCAACCTTGGTAAAACCCACGCGCACCCTGATCTGCGATATTCCTAAAGACTTGGGCTAATTCAGGATTCTTTAAAACATACCCTACCGGCCAAGGTTGAGCATCAGTTTGATAAAAATACTTAGACGCAGTTGGGCTTGATTTAAGATAAGGGTCATTTTTAATCAAAGTATGTAATCTTGGGCTTACCCTAAACCCCTTTTCAGCTAACTCTATAGGCAATTGAAACAGACTCTTCCAAGGCAATTTTCCATATTTCTGGTGCACCATCTCTAAAACCTTTAGATTGCCTGGAACTCCTACCGAGCGCCCCCCCACAACCGCTTCATAAAACGACATAGGAGTTCCATCGGTTCGTAAAAATAAATCCTGATTAGCCAATTTGGGAGCAGTCTCTCGACCATCATAAGCTTCGACTTCCTTGCCATTAAAGTGTAAAATAAAACTTCCACCACCAATCCCACTCGACTGTGGTTCAACTAAGTTCAAAACCATTTGTATCGTTACCGCGGCATCAATGGCCGCTCCACCGGCTTTTAAAATTTGATAACCCGCGTCAGTAGCCAATGGATTTGCGGTTGCCAAGGCAAACTTCTGGGCTAAAACTTCGACGCTCGCGCTCCTCTTTCCAGAGCTAGCTTCCGGTTGTAACGGCTGGGTAGCCTTGACTTGATCTGCAGATAAAGGAACATTGGCTCGGCAACCCAACAAAAATCCAACGACTAAGAGCCACCCTATCGTAATAGTTTTCATCGCGCCCAATTTATGACTTACATTCAATCGAACTCCTTAACACAAGAATAAGAGTATTTCACAACCCGAACTATTTAGTAAGAACCACCTACCCTACCCTTTCCTTTTTCTCTTGTTCCAGTATTTTATCAATTTCAATAGCCCGCATCAACCCTTTTGAACGCGTTCCATCAGGAAAAAACAAGACGGGAACCCCTTTGATGTTTAATTTTCTAGCTAAGCGTACATTTTTTTCAATCAGCACCCCAGCATCACAAAGCGGTATTTGTTCAGGCTCTAATAAAGCCGACTTACCCAACATCATATCTAACCAAAATTTTCCTGAATCTTTTGCACAAACCACTTTTTTGGCCAATTTATGCGACTCCGGGCCTAACATCGGGACCACAAAAACATAAACTGTAAGGTCACCCAATTGTTGTAATTCCTGTTCTAGCTGTTTGCAATAAGGACATCTAGGATCAGAAAATACGATCAACTTTCTAGTACCACTGCCCTGAACTATTTTTATAGCTTGACCCAGAGGAAAGGAATCCCAATTCACTTTTAACAACTGGCTTCTTCTTTCTTCAGTTAAGTTGTGCTTTGTGGCGACTTCATAAAGGTCTCCTCGCACCATATATTTGGCACTTGCATCCACATAATATACCTCTTGCTGATCGGTTTCGATACTAAAAACACCCTCTATCGCCGATTTTTGTACCTTGGTTATCTCACCTATAAGTGGTTTCCAGCCTTGTAGGTTTTTTCGAATGAGCTGTTCTTGGGCATTTGGTGAGCCAATTAAACCCCAAAACATGGAAACACCTATGATCCAGTATAGATCAAATCCAAACAGACGAAATAATTTCATACGGCAGTCTTCACGATTAGTTCCTTTAAAAATCGAGACCTATCCAACACATTAAGCCCCCAATTACGCAATAGATGCAATCGGTTATCTGGATGTGCGAATAATCCGTGTAATCCGTCGCAAACCCATTCAGCCCACAATATGTCGGTCTTTCTTTGTCGCTCATATTTTCGGATACTAGGTAAATGGTCAACCCCTTTCCACGGATGATTTACCACATTATTCATAACAACATCAGCTAACAATTTCGCATCCCCTATTCCCAAGTTTAAGCCCAACCCAGCCAAAGGGTGTATCCCATGTGCAGAATCGCCCACCAAAACCCAAGTTTGATTTTCTCTGTCTCTACCGCTCCACTGATCTACACGCATTTTCTGGATATCCCAAGTGTGTAAAGTCGTTATAAAATTGAAGCCAGTCAGGTGCGGTTCAGAAATCTCGTTCAGTAAAGCCACTTGTTCTGGAGCCGTCAGGTGGATCATCACTTCGGCCTTTTCTAGGGGCATGGACCAAACTATAGCACTTTTATCTATCTCCCCGATGGGTAATAATGCCAAAATTTCTAATCCATATTGACCCTTATGAAACCACTGAAAAGCTTTATCGATCTTTCTAGGCGTATGGCAGAGCAATCCAGCCATAGCAATTTGTTGATACGACCAGCTATTTTTAGGAATTTTCAATTTTTCTCGAGTAACACTATGTTGACCTTCACAAATAACTTTTAATCGAGCACTAGCTGGTTCCTTTAGTATCTCCACGAATGGATTACTTTGTACTCTTTGCCACAAAACTTCATGGAATTGTTTGCCAGAAGCAACATAAAACAGAGCTCGACCCTCGACATTTTGTAAAATCAATTGACCCTTATTATCACCAAAAATCGCTACCTCGTTCACTGGATACCAATTCAGTGGTAGTTTAATTCCATCCAATATCGACTTCGTTTTTTCAGTGAAAGCAAAATACCTAGGATCACTCTCGGCAATCAGCTGATCTAGAATGGCCAAACGCAGTGTACGGTCAGCCAACAACACCGAGGTAAGATTACCTACTATACCCCTGCCCAAAACCATAATATCGTATTGGAAACTTCTCACAACGCAACCCAATTCTCACTTGAACGAATAAATACCATCTAGTCCTTTTACTTGCGAACCATTTTTCACCCATTTCTGATGAAACCAACCTCGATTAACTTCCAAAACATATTTAACCGGCTCCCTTGAACAATGCGATTGCGTACTCATTGGCGTCATATCTTCGATTTGAACAATAGTGCCACTATCCGAGATAAAGGCCAAAGATAGGGGTAGGTAGGTATTTTTCATCCAAAAGCACTGCATCGATTTTACTGGAAAAACAAACAACATACCTTCGTTAGTGGGTAGATTTTGGCGAAACATCAACCCCATACCCCTTTGCTCATCGGTGTTGGCTATTTGTACCCGTAAAAGGTTTGCCCCTAACTGGAGAGTTTTGGTAGGCAAGCCTATTTGTGGCATTTGAGCCCAAGTAAGCCCGACTTGACCCACAAGAAGTAACAGAATGAACATTTTTACTCTCATGAAAAAACCATCGATGGTCCCACATGCCCACACGCCGTCAATAATTTATATAACCTAATCAGTGGTAACCCTAAAAGAGCAGTGGGGTCATCGCTCTCGATAAAGTCAAACAAAGTAATCCCTAATCCTTCGCTTTTCGCGCTTCCAGCACAATCATACGGCTGTTCCATCATTAAATATTTTTCGATTTCATGCTTGCTAAGACTTTTATACTTAGCCCTAACAGTAGCTACCTCCTGAAGCACCAGCCCCTTAACTCGGCAAACCAAGGCAAGCGCAGAATAAAAATGCACCGTCTTACCACTCAAATAGCTCAATTGGTGCATAGCAACTTCAAAGGATTTTGGTTTTCCCAAAGTATTGCCATCGCATTCAAGTGTTTGATCACAGCCTATAACCAAGGAATGCTTATTTTTACCAGCAACCAATTGAGCTTTGGCAATGGCTAAAATTTGAGCAGTTTTCATCGGAGTATCCAAGGTATAAGCGGATTCATCTAACCCAGAGACAACCACTCTAAACGGAATTCTCAGTCTTTCCAGCAATGATCGGCGGTAAGGTGAGCTAGAAGCTAAAATACAATCAAGCATGTATCAAAAATTTCATGTCTTCAGAATAAAAGTTTGCTCAATAAGACCGCTACACCATCGGCTTTGCCGCGGTTACACTGTCAAATTGCTATGTTATGCGGTTCACCCGAATGGTCATTTGAGTAAATTTCGCCAGTTGCGCGGTGCTATCTACAGTACAACCGATCGTTATGACAGCTCACCGAGTGGCATAGTCGATGATGCAATGGTCTTGATGGTGCAACGGTCTTAGTATGCAACCAGCAAGGTTCACTCGCTTGGTAGTACGACAATCACAAGCGTTCGTGATGCAACAGTGCGTGGACTTTGAGACTTTTTTAGACTTTTGCACCATTGGCTTCACTGCCAAATAACTACATTATGCAGTTCACTCCGAATGAGCACTTCGGCGATTCCGCTGGTTGGGCGATCGCTATAGCCTTGTTTAGCTACTCGTACGGGCGGCAAGGCCAACGATGCGATCTGTTGCCGGTATGACCATGACCCTTGCCAAAGTTCAGCCAATCGACGAATCACCAGACTTTGCTAGGCACATCGTCAAAACCCAACTGTTTGGATTAATCACTATTCAATGAGATTTTATGCAAAATCTATGGTAGTTCATGCCCACAAGTATACTCCAAAAATTCTAGATTTAACTGAATACAATAGCTTTATAATAAAAATTATTTTACTTTGGCTGAAGTTTTCCTCTTTTTTATCTCTTATGTATGATTTCTTATACCAATAACCCGACAGATTCTTTGCCTTTTGGAATGCTCTTTATTAAAGGAAGTTGGCTATCTTCTAATAGCGTCTTATTATTAGGCGAAAATTCGGTATTGCTAGATTCTGGTTATTTTTCTCATGCGGATTCTACGGTGGAAACTTTGTATTCCTTATTACAAGATAGGCCTTTGGATAAGGTTGTAAATACTCACCTCCACAGCGACCATTGTGGTGGTAACGCCAAAATACAAGAACACTGGCCCAATGTCCAAATTATCATCCCAAGTGGCATGGTTTCCCTTATTTCTACGGGTAATCTGCACCCACAGCTCTACAAACCGGTGGGGCAAAATTGCCCACCCTTTCCATTCTCAGACACCCTAAATGCCCAATCCAAGCCTAAATGGGGGGACTACGATTGGCAAATATACGAAGCCCCGGGGCACGACCCACACGCGCTGGTATTTTTTCAGCCAGAAACAAAAATAGTGGTAACAGGTGATGCTCTATGGGAGAACGGATTTGGTATTGTCTTCCCAGAATTCTACGGGAAATCAGGTTTTAAAGAAACTGGAGAAACCATCGATATGATAGAATCCTTATCCCCTAAACTGATCATCCCGGGGCATGGTCACATTACCCATGATGTATCTGGCTCGATTTTTCGTGCTCGCACCAAATTGGCCAAATATCAAGCCAACCCGGATAAACATGCGATGTATGCCGCCAAGGTTTTGGTCAAGTTTAAGCTACTGGAGTTGGGATCTATTTCCATCCAGGACTTGATGTCTTGGGCTGATAACAGCTCGCTATTACACTGCATCAATGATCAATATTTTGCAAAACTGCCGTTTACAGATTTTTTGAATACCATAGTCAACGCCTTAATCTCCAGCAACGCCGCCTCAAGAAAAGATCACCTAGTAATGAGTAGCTAAGAAACTTGAGCACCACCGGCGTTGCCGTCCGGACGAGCAACCTACGGTACAAGGCTAGAGTGTTTGCACAACCAATGGAATGTACTTCAATGACCATTCGGAGTGAACCGCATAGCGCAGTCATTTGGCAGTGCAGTCGGTTGAGCAACAGTCTTTAAAACTGTGGTACAATAGACGATTCTATTTGGATTGCCCCGGCTGTGCCACCTATCTTTTCAAGACTGTTGCACCGAGGGCTGGTGCCGCTCGGTGTTGTCATAATTACAAGGCTTCCGCGTACGCCCCAGCGGAATTTACTGGGGTGATCATTCGCTGGTGAGTACCGCATAACGCAGTAATTGGGCAGTGTAACCGCGGCGTAGCCGATGGTGCAACAGTCTTTTTTCGATAAAGTAAGTTCTCCACCCACTTACTAACACCCATTGTTCATGAATACACGCATTTTTACCTATTTAACCAACTATTTGCTAGACATTCGCCGGGAATTGGCGTACTGTCGGTATTGGTTGCTGGATTACTCTCACTATTCCACCAAATTATGGGCCGGTTTAGCCATACTTCTGACGATACTAGCTAGCTCAGCCGGTGCTTATGTAAGTATGGATTCTGCGACCAATTATCTGCAAAACGAAATACTCAGTAAGTCTTCCCAAAAAATCAGTTTTGAGGTATCTAACTGGGTCAATTTACAAACAAAATCCAATGATCCCCCTATTAACAACCCAACCCATAATTTGCTAGACATATCTCAGCCTATCGATTTTGTATTGTATCGGTCTGATGAGATACGCTCCAACGATAGTTTTCATAGCTTGTTTAAACGCATGGGCATAAACGACACAAAATTAATAAGCTACCTCAATTCAGATGGAAATCTGCGGAAAAAATTTTTTAGTCGCTCCGGACAAAAAATTACTGCAGAACTCAACTCTAGTCAAAAGGTTACCAAATTAATCGTCCGCTGGATAGATAAAGAAACCAACGCCAACCAATTTCGCAGATTGGTTATAGAAAAATTTGGCAGAACTTTTTCCACAAACGAAAGACCCGAAATTTATACTTATAGAATCGAAAATGGTTTTTTGCAAAAAAGCACTCGTTTGTCTAGTGTTGTGATTGATACCAATTTATTTTCGGCTACTGAAAAATCCAAACTACCCGACTCCATAGCCAACCAATTATCTGAAATATTTGCTAGCAAGTTGGATTTTCTTAAAAATTTACGAAAAGGAGACCGATTTACATTGGTTTACGAAGTGATGCTAGCCGACAATGACCCCATCACCTTTGGTCGAATTTTGCAAGCTGAAGTGGTTAACAACCACCGCCATTTACACGCCGTATGGTATGAAGATCAAACTACGACAGGTCAATACTTTGATTTAAATGGCGAAAGCCTTAACCAACAATTTGTTGTTTCACCTTTAACCTATACCCGAATAACCAGTGGATTTGGTATGCGTAATCATCCCATTGCGCATGTTTGGAAAAAACACGAAGGTATAGATTATGCTGCACCTTTAGGAACTCCCATAAAGTCTATCTCTCAAGGAGTGGTTGTTTTCGCGGGTTGGGACTCCGGCGGGTATGGTCAAGTCATTCGTATCCATCATGGTTCTAACCTAGAAACGATCTATGCCCACCTAAGTAAAATAAATGTCAGAAAAGGGCAAACCGTAAATGTTGGTGAAGTCATTGGAAATGTAGGATCAACTGGTTACTCAACAGGTCCGCACTTACACTTTGAAGTAAAATATCGCGGCAACCAAGTGGATCCATCCAGCTTAGCTAAATTTATAGCGACACCGAAAAGTGTTACTACTTCTCTCAAATTTCGCCAAACCGCCGAGCTAGCTCGACAACAATTCACCGTTGCAGGCAGTAATCCTACTGAAATTTCAGTACAATAAGGCTTAACAATCATTGACTGTCCTATTAAACCTTTAATATTTCTTGGCTATTATGGTCGAATCTGAGTATTATATTGGTTTGATGTCAGGAACTTCCATGGATGGTGTTGATGGTGTTTTAGCAAAGTTTGAGCCCACCACAGAAGTTTTGGGGCAAGCTTACTTACCGTTTCCAGCCGCATTAAAAATTACTTTATTGCAATTGAATCAGGTTATCATTCCAAATGAGTTACATATCTCTGAAATAGCTGGACTTGAAATAGCCCATATATACGCCGATGTGGTCGATTTATTATTAAATCAAACGCATATTGATCGGTCTTGCGTTCGTGCTATAGGTATGCATGGCGTTACCATTCGCCACAAACCTATCATACCCCATCATTCTGGTTACACCCTCCAAATAGGAAAGGCTGCGGAATTGCTGGGTTTGTGTAATTTGGATGTGGTTTATGATTTCCGTAGCTTAGACATAGCCAACCAAGGACAAGGTGCCCCTTTAACACCTGCTTTCCATCACTATTTTTGGGGGAAATCCTACTCAAATACAGGTCTATTAAATTTAGGCGGTATTGCTAACATTACCTACTTACGCGATCCATTACCTACCATTGGTTTTGACACTGGACCAGCCAATGTATTTTTGGATTTTTGGGCACAAACCCACTTACACCAAGCCCATGATGAAAAAGGGAATTGGGCACGGCTTGGAACGGTTCATGCGGAATTATTGCGCGTTATGTTGAATGAACCGTATTTTCAATTACTTCCTCCTAAAAGTACCGGTAGAGATTTGTTTAATGTGGCGTGGTTACAAGAAAAATTGGCCATTTTCCCAGCCATTCCGCCGGTTGAAGTACAAGCAACGCTATTGGCACTTACTGTACAGACCATTTCTCAAGCTATCATGCGGCATACTCCAAGCATGAAAGAGCTTTTTGTGTGCGGAGGTGGAGCCTATAATCATGCACTATTAGAGCAACTACAATTGGCACTACCCAAAATTAAAATTGCGACCACTGAAGCCTTGGGTATCCCTTGTCATCAAGTGGAAGCCCTAGCCTTTGCTTGGCTGGCAAGACAACGCATTCATCAGATACCCGTCGATCTAAAATTTATCACCGGGGCAAGCAAAGTACAAATTTTAGGTGCACACCTTACCATCCCTCGCTTTTAGACCTAAGCAAGACTATGGCACGAGGCGGCACCAGCCGATGATGCAATAGTCTTAACACCGTAATTTGACAGCACCATCAATGGCATAGCCGATGCAATAACAGTCTTTCTTCTATTTTCATTATGGAACCCAATCAAGTAACTGTATTAAACGAATTAGCTTTTGAGATGGGCTTTTTACTGTTAGGTATCACCAAAGCTCACATAGATGATGCAACTATCAGTAAATTTAAAAAATGTCGAGATGCAGGTTATTTCGGAGACATGGGTTATTTAGAAAAAAATTTACCCCTCAGAATGGCACCAGCTGATTTGCACTCTAATTGTGGCAGTGTCATCTCGCTCATTTGCCCTTACCTTTCAGATAATTCAACCGACTGGATGTCCCGTGAATGGAGCAAATTACAAGATTCGAGCCAAGCCTATATATCTGTTTACGCCAGAGGGATGGATTATCATAAGGTATTGCGTAAAAAAACCAAGGAGTTGGCAAAAGCCTTCGCATCGACTGTAGGTGCATTTACATATCGCGTAGCCGTTGATTCAGCACCTATCTTAGAAGTTGAGTTGGCAGAAAAATGTGGGTTGGGTTGGCGTGGTAAAAATACTTTGTTACTCAATAAATCGGCTGGCTCAATGTTTTTTTTAGCGGAAATCTTACTCGATATCCACTTGCCTTCCACACCCAAAGTCATGAACCATTGTGGGACTTGTCAAGCTTGTATGACTATTTGTCCAACTCAAGCATTTGTCTCTCCCTACATTCTTGATGCACGGCGTTGCATTTCTTATCTGACTATAGAATTAGCCAGCGACATACCTATGGAATTTCGGCACTTAATCGGCAATCGAATTTTTGGTTGCGATGACTGCCAATTGATTTGCCCATGGAATAAATTTGCCAAAAAATACATTTTGACCGATTTTTCACCCTCTAAAGCCTTTGAGTCCCCAGACTTATTAGCCCTTTGGGAATGGGACGAAGCCACTTTTACAGCTCGCACACAATGTTCACCCATTAGGCGCATTGGTTACCAAAGATGGCTGAGAAATATTGCCGTAGCACTGGGCAATGCCTTAAGAACCCACAAAAACAAGGTTTACAAGAACCATGTTAAACTAGCTTTAACCCAAAAGTTACCTCAAGTCAGCGAAATGGTTGCTCGCCATGTAGTATGGGCACTGTCCTCCGGTGCACCAGATATCGATCCATTAGCTTAAAAACTGAGACCGTTGCACCGAGCGGCACCAGCTGATGGTGCGACGGTCTTATTATAACGACTCGCCTGAGTTTGTAAAATGATCTTTATGTCCCAAATTTATTTTTTGAGGCACCCATTTTCTGTTAATTATTTTAATATAATGCACCTCAACATGGTATATAGGGAATACACCTTTGCCCATTAGCTCTAAAATTTTTCTTCTGAAAAACTGTTGTACCAACAGCTGGTGCCGCTCGAAAAGCTACCAAAGTGCAAGGCTTAGCGGAGCGGAAGTGCCATGGATAGGGCAACAAACTGAGGCACATACATAACGCAATCGCGAGCTATTCTCGCATATACCTTGACTCACTACGCTATTTAATTTATTTTTATCTTAATGGAGGTATCTAGCATGATAAACGAAATCCATCCTGTGGATCAGAGGCCATCGTTACAAAAAACTTTTACATTGGGTTTACAGCATGTATTGGTCATGTATGTGGGGGCAGTAGCAGTCCCTCTCATTGTTGGTGGAGCTCTAAAGCTAACCCCTGAACAAATTGGCATACTCATTTCAGCCGACTTATTAGCTTGTGGCATTGTGACTCTGATACAAACCCTTGGTCTTGGTTCTTGGATTGGCATACGCTTGCCAGTCATGATGGGGGTAACTTTTGCAGCTGTGGGTCCCATGGTAGCATTTGCCAATAAAGTTCCAGGAATTGAAGGTGCAAGAATGCTGTTTGGTGCCATCATAGTCGCTGGTATTTTGTGTTTTTTGTTGGCACCGGTCATAAGCCGGCTTCTGCGTTATTTTCCTCCTGTCGTTACTGGCTGTATCATAGCTATTATCGGGATTAGCCTTATGAGAGTGGGTGTAGGTTGGGTAATGGGCGGACCCGCACATCTCGCCGAATCGGTTGATGCAGATAAATTAGTGGTCATGGTAGATAAGGCTAAAACCGATTTGGCAAGTACTTTAGCCGCGACCTCAAGCACCAACGCCACTACTCCGTCAAATGCTTCGACCACTCAGACGGGATCAGTAGGTACTTCTACACCTGCAACTCCCCAGGCCACCCCAACACCCCCACCCACCTTGAAGCTGGGACCTATCCCCAACAAACCTAATCCTAATTATGCTAATTTGTCTAAACTTTGGATTTCTCTTGGGGTATTGGTATTAATTTTACTATTGGTAAAATATACCAAAGGCTTTGTGTCTAATGTGGCTATCTTGTTAGGTATTGTTGGAGGATTGCTATACACGGGACTTTTTACTGATTTACTAAAATTAGACAAAGTAGCCAAAGAACCTTTTTTTGGTTTGGTTTTGCCATTTGAATTCGGCACCCCATTGTTTTCGGGTCCACAATTTTATCCTTTAGTCATTAACATGACCTTGGTTATGATAGTGGTCATGATCGAATCCACGGGAATGTTTTTAGCTCTTTCAGATTTAACTGGTAAAAAAGTCGGTCAGAAGCAATTGTCCGCTGGCTTACGAGTTGATGGTATAGGAACTTTGATCGGTGGTATTTTTAATACTTTTCCTTATACTAGTTTTTCTCAGAATGTTGGATTGGTCAGTGTAACTGGTGTAAAAAGTCGTTGGGTTTGTGTCGCCGGTGGCATCATACTCATCGTTTTGAGCCTTTTTCCTAAATTATCCGCTTTGATAGCGGCTATCCCCCAAGCCGTTCTAGGTGGAGCAGGCATTTTGATGTTCGGAATGGTGGCCGCTACGGGTATCCGTATTTTAGCTGGTGTGGACTTCAAAAACAATCGGTTTAATCTGTATATTGTCGCGGTTTCTATTGGTATGGGATTAGTCCCCATGGTGGCGCCCAAATGGACGCAACATATGCCAGAAGAGGTTAGAATTTTATTAGAAAGTAGCATTTTGGTTACTTCTATTGTCGCAGTTGCATTAAATTTATTTTTTAATGGAGGAGGAAATACGACACTAGATGACAGTAAAAACGCCTCTATGCAAGCCTCTCCTCATTAATCGATCTTACCGAGTTTTTAGTTTATGCAACTCAATATTAAAAAAAAAGACTTGCTTGCTGGATTGTTGTTTATTTTTTTCGGTCTTTTTTTTGCTATAGGTGCGTTAGACTACAAAATTGGTAGCCCTAACAAAATGGGAGCTGGTTACTTCCCCCTTTTTCTTGGATTAATTTTAGTTGCTCTGGGTGTCATACTATGCTTAACTTCGCTAAAATTTAAATCCAACTTAGAGGGGGAACTGCTTGAACCTATTGCTTGGAGGCCTTTGATTGCGGTTATTTCTGCTAACCTATTATTTGGCTTGTTGTTAAGAGGAGTGGAGAGCATTTACTTGCCACCTATGGGTTTGTTTGTAGCTATATTCTTTTTGGTTATGGTGTCAAGGCTAGCTATGAAAGAAGCATTTAAAATTTTAGAAACCTTGGTATTGGCTTTAGTTCTTATCCTAGGCGTTTGGCTCGTTTTTGTGGTTTTTCTTAAAGTGCCTTTGCAGTTATTTCCTAATTTTATAAGTTAAAGACCATGGCGCCCCATCTAGGGAGAGAGTTGCAGGTTCGCCTCCAGTAAAATTTACCAGATGTTCCTCCAAGGATATCCAATGCAGGCATTGGGCAATGTATGTCCCTTAAAAAAGACTGTTGCAAGCTAGTCTTGCATATTGAGTATATGCGAGAATAGCTCGCGGAGGTGCAGTCATTGAACCAGCCGATGGCGCAACAGTCTTAGCTCGTTTGCCGGAACAATCGGCAGTCAAAACAGCTACTGTCTTGCGACTTATATGGCACCCCACCAGAAGATATATGCTCTCTTCCATGGGTCCAATGCCTACAAGGT
The DNA here is from genome assembly GCA_030054245.1 of Gammaproteobacteria bacterium. Lineage (GTDB taxonomy): Bacteria > Pseudomonadota > Gammaproteobacteria > Burkholderiales > Burkholderiaceae_C > JASGCH01. The sequence goes on from JASGCH010000017.1 coordinate 13,454, forward strand.
TATTATGCTAGCTGGGCTGGATTCATACAACAGTCTTTCTTATATAATCAAGGCTATTACACAACTTCGGCGGAGTTGCCATCGTCCAGGACTGAAGTTGGACTTTATCTTTAATCCCAGATTTACATCTATTTTTATGGATTTTCAACAAGTCTTCAATTTATTTGATAATATCGCTCTAGGATTTAGCGTAGCACTTACTTGGCAAAATATTTTTTATGCTTTTGTTGGCTGTATATTAGGAACTTTAATTGGTGTATTACCGGGCATAGGTCCCGTACCGACCATTGCTTTATTACTTCCTTTTACCTATACTTTACCTCCTGTATCGGCATTGATTATGCTCGCTGGAATTTATTATGGGGCACAATACGGTGGTTCCACCACGGCGATACTTGTCAAAATACCTGGTGAATCCTCCTC
>JASGCH010000198.1 GCA_030054245.1 Gammaproteobacteria bacterium
CTGGACACAAGCCGAGGGCATCATTCATGCCATGAGAGATGAACAACAGGTCTGGTTGTCTAAAATTTTATTATACGAAGCTATGGGGGAAGTACCTGAAACATTTTTATCTGATCTGGAAACTCGATTGTTGCAACACCCCCAAAACTGCCTTCTCAAAGAGAAATTAAGTCAGCTCTATGTCTTAAAGAACCAACTAATCCCAGCCACTTTAAAAAAAGCTGAAAGTTTTGCTTGTAGATATCAATATACTTCGGCTATCGAGTCGCTCAGCGAGTTAAAAAATAAATTCTCTAACCTAGTGCCTTCTGGACAATATAAAGTTTGGCAAGCTATATTTGAGAGTAAAATTCAAGATTATCAACGACAACAAATCGATGGATTTTAAAATGAAAGCCCTTTTTTGATGAGTCTTCATACTAGAGACCTTTGTACAAGCTCGAGTGAGCTACCCAATTACAAGGCTGGAGTTCTTCCCAGCTTTATTTCCAATCTGGTTCATCCGAGGTGAGCCACATAACTTGGTCGTTTGCTAGTCTAGTCGGTGGCAAAGTCGATGATGCCACAGTCTTCCTCAGGCAAACCGTTATGGCCACAAGGCGAGGCTACGCCCATAAAATGGACTGTTCATTTAGGTGTGAACCGCACAGTAATTTAGCAGTAGATTGGGTGGCGAACCCAAGGGTGCAAAGGTTTTTTCCAATGAACGGCTGACATGATCCTATACCCAAGCTATTTTTTGCAAACCTCAACATTTTTTAACTTCAGGCCAATGCTAGGTATGACCCCAATTGAGCTACGCTCTACGCTATCCATCACTTGCGTTTATTTTTTACGCATGCTGGGTATTTTCATCGTTTACCCCATTTTTCTGCAGGCTGGGGATCATTACGCTGGTGGGCGAGATTTGGAATTACTGGGTGTTGCTTTAGGTGTCTACGGTTTATTACAAGGAATGGTGCAGATTCCTATGGGTATCTTGGCTGACCGGATTGGGCGCAAACCCATCATTATTTTAGGACTTCTGGTGTTTTCCAGTGGTAGTTTTATATGTATGTTATCCACAGGAATTTATGCCCTCATTTTGGGGCGGAGTTTACAGGGATTGGGCGTTATTTCCATGGCTACTAGCGCTTTATTGGCAGATCAAACGCGACCTCAAACTCGCACCTTGTCGATGGCCTTTATTGGTATTAGTATTTCATTGGCTTTTGCTCTAGCTATTATCATTTCACCCATTTTATTTTCCTTAGGTCAAGCTAAAACCATTTTTTTTATTTCGGGACTACTCTCCCTCATTAGTATTCCTATCATGGTCTGGTGGGTACCCGCAGAACTACCTCGCTCCCCAGAATCCTCACCTTTACCGAATGATTGGTCAGCAAACCTCAAAAAAGTATTAACGCAACCTGACTTATGGCGTCTTTATTTGGGAGTATTTTTTGCATTTACTATTCAATTAGCCAATTGGGTTTTTATTCCAGCACCTTTAACGCAAATCGGCATCCATGCAGAAAGGCAAAGTTTAATCTATTTACCCACTTTGTTGATCTCAATGGTCTTGATGTTTATCTTGTTAATGCGTTACGAAAAATTAGGACGACTCAGGTTTTTATTGCGTGCCTCCATTCTTAGCTTGTTGGCTTATGAGTCCTTGGTGTTATTCACCCATCCGTTGAATCTATGGATGTTAGGATTGGCTTTGGTGTTGTTTTTTTCAGCCATCAATGTCATTGAATCCATACAACCTAGTTGGGTTTCTCGCCTAGTGCCGCCAGAGCAAAGGGCAACGGCACTTGCTGTATATCATTGTTGGCAATCGTTTGGTATTTTTTTTGGTGGGCTATTAGGGGGGTTTCTAGCACAATGGGGGCAGGTATCCTCCGTACTTAGCTACTTTGGTATATTGGCTGTTTGGCTCTTATTGACTTGGAATATAACCCCTTTATCACACAAATAATCAACCTCTAATGTCCACTCCCTCGAGTTCACATCGGATGATCAAATGACTGTGTTAAAGACTGTTGCACCATCCCGAACAGGTGCAACAGTCTCACTCCGTACATTCCACTAGGATATCGACCATAGCCTAGTAATAAGACAACAGTCTTGTCCTTAACATGAACGATCCATCGCTACACCGCATGAATGTTTTTAAAAATTTTATTATCTTCGCTTTGTATATGGGCTTGCTTGTCCGGGTATGGGCACAAAACTTTGAACCTATTGAATATCTACGCACGCTGGATGTTTCTAGGTCATCGTCTGATGAATCCGAGCTAAATACCATCAATTCCCTCCTTCTAGGTAATTTGTTGGCGCAAGAAGGTTATGCCGAAGAAGGTATTGACCTCATTTTAGACAACGCCCAACGAAATAAAAATGAAAAACTATTTGAAATAGCTACCAAGTTGGCGATTTTGTCGTATTCCGGTGATAGAGCTTTGCTGACTACCAAAGCCTGGATTAGCGAATTTCCCAACTCCATCCAGGCACAAATTGCCCATCTGAAAGTAACTTTAGGCTTACAAAATGTAACCGACAGTTTAAATCCTTTACGCAAGGTTTTAAGCTTAGTCCCTTCCACAGAGCGCACCCAAGCCATTGAAAGCATACCCTCCTTATATAAGGATGTCCTAGACTTTCCAGCCGCCATACAAGTCGTTCAAACCGCTTTAAAACCTTATCTACAACAACCAGCTTTCGTCTTCTCTAGTCATTTCGCTCTCGCCCATTTGTACTTACAGGCACAACAATACGCTGAATGCTTAGGTGTATTAAATACCTTGTTAAAACTCAATGCGAAAGATACCCGACCGTTGATTGTAGCCTTTGAATTATTTGCCAAAAATTATGCAGAAAGCGAAGCCCTCATTCAAAAGTATCTAGTCCACCCACTCCCCAAAGACTTCCGTTTACAATACGCCAATCTTTTGAGCCAGCAAGGTCGGTATATCGACGCAGAAAGTGAGATACAAAAATCCATCATGCTCAATCCCACTCCAATAGACTGGATGATTTTGGCACAAACCCAATTGGATCAATTAAAGTGGGACAATGCCCAATCCTCTGCGCTAAAAGTTTTGGAGCTAACCGCTAACGAACCAGGCCTAAAAAAACAAAGTAATTTACGCGACCGTGCCTTTTTGATAT
>JASGCH010000199.1 GCA_030054245.1 Gammaproteobacteria bacterium
CACCTAAGTATGCGAGAGGTCGAGGAGCGAGGCAACGCCGTAAATCGCCATTTTCCGCGGGTTGTTTTTAGGTTAACTTGCCGTGGCATAGCTTGAATTTCTTCCCACTATTGCATGGACAGGGATCATTACGACCAACTTTCTCCGCGACCCTATGGGATTCATCTTTAGGAACGGTTTCCCAGCTCCTTAAAGAACTATCTGGCGCCAACGGTTGAGCAGACTCTTCAGAGCCATGATTTTCCAGCTCTCGTAAAAGTAAAATCCGTTGAAAGAATTCAGTTTTTATGGTTTTTAGCAAGGCCATAAACAACTCATATGCCTCTCTTTTGTATTCTTGTTTAGGCTGTTTCTGTGCGTATCCGCGTAGATGTATCCCTTGTCGGAGGTAATCTAAGGTGGTAATATGCTCACGCCAAAATTTATCTACCACAAACAAGTAGGTAAAATTGATTCTAGCAACTTCAAATTTATCGATCTGCGAATGGATCATTTTTTGCAAAACATGAGTAACTCGACTGACTATGCTGTCCGGAGTTACCGAAGACTCATGTTGCATCATTTCTGAAAATTTAAGCTCAGACTGCCAATCCTCGGCTAATTTCTTTTCCAATCCCACTAGGTCCCATTGTTCTTCTACACTATTCTTGGGAATAAATCGTTCACACAAGTCTTGTACCACTTCTTCGAGGATACGGTCTATTTGTTCAACATTTAATCCGTTGTCAATGACATAATTTCGTAGGCTATAAACCACTTTTCTTTGTTCATTCGATACATCATCGTATTCCAATAATTGTTTGCGAATATCAAAATTTCGTGCCTCAACCTTCCTTTGAGCGCTTTCAATGCTTCTATTAATCAGTCCGGCTTCAATAGCTTCTCCCCTTGGCATACGCAACTTTTCCATAATGCCTTTGACTCTTTCGCCAGCGAATATACGCAATAAAGAATCGTCCATACTCAAATAAAACCTAGATGCCCCTGGGTCACCCTGCCTACCCGATCGACCGCGTAATTGATTGTCAATGCGCCTAGATTCGTGCCTTTCAGTGCCAATAATTTTTAATCCTCCTTGCGATTTAACAAACTCATGGTCTTCACGCCACTTTTTCTTTAGGTTAGCTAGGTCTATTTCTTTGATTTCTGGAGTAAGGGTAGGGTCATTTTGAATATTTGCCATCAACCCCTGAATATTTCCACCCAACACTATATCCGTACCACGACCAGCCATATTGGTAGAAATAGTAATGGCATAAGGTGTCCCCGCTTGAGCCACTATATCAGCTTCCCTTTCATGGTATTTGGCATTCAATACTTGGTGTTTCAGTTGATTCAGAGACAACATCCGCGATACAATCTCGGAATTTTCGATGGAAGAGGTACCAACCAAAACCGGTTGACCATGCTTATTACATTCCGAGATTGCCGCTACGACCGCTTCGAATTTTTCTTCCAGACTTTTATAAACCCTATCATTCTGGTCATCGCGAATACATTTCTTATTAGGAGGAATAACTACCGTTTCTAGCGTATAAATTTGTTGAAATTCATAAGCTTCAGTATCAGCTGTACCTGTCATACCAGCTAATTTTTGGTATAAGCGAAAATAATTTTGGAAAGTAATAGAGGCTAAAGTTTTATTTTCAGCTTGTAAATGTACTCCTTCCTTAGCTTCTATAGCCTGATGCAAGCCATCGCTCCATCGACGACCGGGCATCAACCTGCCAGTAAATTCATCCACTATGATAACGCTGTCATTTTGAATGACATAGTGTTGATCTTTATGAAATAGGTAATGTGCTCGCAAAGAAGCATTTAAATGGTGCAGTAAATTAATGTGAGAAACGGCATACAACGACGAATCAGCTGGCATTATCTGCTTTTGTATCAGTATTTTTTCAACGGTTTCGTGACCTTTATCGGTCAAATGTACTTGATGACTCTTTTCATCAATAATAAAATCACCCTCTTCTAACACGCCTTCTCCGGTCCTTGGATCTGCTTCGCCAATTTGTTTAGTGAGCAGTGGCACCATATCATTCATTAGCAAATATAAATTATTGACTTCTTCAGCCGCACCACTAATGATTAAAGGCGTTCGTGCCTCATCGATTAAAATAGAATCCACCTCATCCACAATGGCAAAGTGCAATCCTCTCTGCACTCTTTCAGACAGTGCATACACCATGTTATCGCGTAAATAATCAAAACCAAACTCATTGTTAGTACCATACACTATATCAGCTAAATACGCTTGTTGTTTTTCTTGGTTACTCATAGTCGTTAAATTAATGCCTACGCTCAACCCTAGAAATTGATACAATTTACCCATCCACTCGGCATCTCTTTTAGCTAAATAATCGTTTACTGTAATGAGGTGTACACCCAAACCAGTGAGAGCATTCAGGTAAACCGGCAGAGTGGCCATTAAAGTCTTACCTTCACCGGTCCCCATCTCAGCAATTTTTCCTTGATGAATGGCTATGCCGCCTAAAATCTGGACATCAAAATGACGCATATTCAACACGCGTCTGGACGCTTCGCGCACCAAAGCAAAGGCCTCCACCAACAAGGAATCTAAATTTTTTGTCGCTTGATACCTAGATTTTAAATCATCGGTCATAGCTCTTAACTGCTCATCTGATAGTTGGGTAAACTGACCTTCCAACGCATTTATATCCCGTAGAGTTTTTTGGTATTGCTTTAAAATTCGAGAATTACGAGAACCAAATAATGCAGTCAAAAAAGTAAATGCCATAAGAATAATATTTGAAGTAGACACGAAGCTCAGGACTGGATAAATTTTGCCGAGACTTGCTATTGCTCAACCGGTTGTCAAATGACTGTGTTATGCTATGGTTACCAGCCCATTTATACTTAAGTAAACTCTGCTGGTTGTGTTAGCGCTCTCGTCGCGTCATTATGACAGCGGTCCAAGTAGCGTAGCATGATGCCACAGCCTTAGTGATAGGGTAAGTACCTTGTGGAGTATTTAGCTTCTTAAAAAGATATACCCAAAATATTTGGTCACTCAAATAAAAGACCATTGCACCATCAGCTACACCACAGTTATACCTTGGCTCGCTATTCTCGCATATACTCAATAAAGACTGTTGCACCGGTGCCGCTC
>JASGCH010000200.1 GCA_030054245.1 Gammaproteobacteria bacterium
TCGTCGGATATTGCTTCAAATTGTGTTCTATGAGTTGTCGGTTCAACCAAAGAGGCAACAAGACTTTATAAGCAGTGAAATACGCTTTGTCTTTATGTTCTAACTCCTTGGCTTTGGACGAGGCGCTGATCATATAAGCCCCCGTATAGACCTTTTCTCCTCTCTGTTGGCGTGCCAACATCACCGACCGCATACTCTCTGGATTAAATACTCCGTCTGTCGGCAAACTACCGGTTTTATCTGCCAGCAACTCTGCTAAAGTATCTGGCCAATTGATCTGTCTAGCGGCGGCCAAAAAAAACCACAAGTAAGGATGATCTTTATAAGGTTCACGCAGGTTGTCCTTTATCCACACCGTTACTTTGTCTAATTCTCGGTAAACATTACAAAATCGATGATTTTGAAAGATAGGGTCTGGCGACCACGGCTTTGGCATCCCCTTTTTGCGACGCAAAAAGATCCGATGGCGTTCCAACATTACATACAGTAATGGCTCAATATCAAGTGGATGGTCGTCCATAAATAACCTAGTGATTGGATAGATTCGTTAGCATACCAAGTTGAATGCTAATTCAAAACCATACTTAATTTACGGCGGTACTTAGAAATTAACTCAGCTTGTGGATCGTTCGCCACCAATTTGGCATGATCCACTGCTATCACCGACTTGTTTTGATTGGTTTGTGGATTGGTTTTGGGGAGCATGGAAGTGAGTATCTCCAAAATAGAGATATACATTTTGCGTGCACTGTCGTTTTCCCACTTTTTATCGCGCATGATGATTTCCAATAATTCATCCATCGCCTCGCTCCATGATTCATTCGCCATCAATAGTTTAACTTTAGCCAATCGCGTAACAAAATCGCGCTTATTATTGTGTAAAACTTGTTCTAGCTGAGGTAAGTCCAATTGAGGATGATCTTGAACATAAAGCAAGGCATCCAACCAATAATGAAGTGCCAAAAACCTAGGGTCCATGGGTTTTTTTAACAATTCTACATTTAGGTATTCGTGTGCACTCTCTAAATCTCTGATTTGCAAAAATAATTTAACCAAGTCGTAGCGAGCATCTCCATTGGCTGGGTTAATGGTCAGCGCTTCTTGAAGTTTTTGCCTCGCCGAATCGATATCCCCGGCGGCTAATAGTTCTTCGGCAACCGATACATCTTCTTTGGCTAACAATTCATCTTCACTCTTGACATATTTATCCAAAAATTCACGAATATTCTTTTCAGGCAAAGCCCCAGCAAAACCATTTACAGGCTTTCCATCTATCATTAAAATACAAGTGGGGATAGAACGAATACCAAACGCCCCAGCTAGCTGTTGCTCGACTTCGGTATTGATTTTGGCTAACAAAAAACGACCACCGTATTCATCTTCTAGCTTTTCCAGAATAGGACCGAGTGATTTACAAGGTCCACACCAAGGTGCCCAAAAATCGACCAAAACCGGTGTCAGCGTGGACTGCATAATGACTTGTTCTTCAAAGTTGTCAATAGATATATCTATCATTTTGTTATTTCATAAAATTACGCTACTAAGATAAGACTGCTACATCTGCGGGATCCCCTCGATCTACATGGGTAAATTCCTAAGTTATGCGGCGCGCCCCTCAACCAACCATTCTGCTGAGAGCCTCAGCCCACCTCAATCATGAGGGTAAATCACCCGAGCTTATGCAAGCGTCTTATACTTGATGTTTTTTTAAAAATTCAAGAACTTGCCTTTCACTCAACAACCCAATAAAGCGATCGCATTCTTGACCATTTTTAAACAACACGCAAGTTGGTATAGAACGGATATTGTAATCTGTGGCGACTTCTGTGGCTATATCGGTATTCACTTTGACCAGTTGAAATTGAGTTTGTTTACTTTCTTCCACCTTTTCTAGTATGGGTCCCAAAGCTTTACATGGCGGACACCATGGTGCCCAAAAGTCCACCAAGACTGGCAGGGTCATTGATGTATCTAACACTTCTACCTTAAAATTTTGGCTATTACCTTCAATCATATATTCTTCATCAAAAAAGTTACGAACTGACTAAGAGAGACCTTTGTACCGACGGCTGGTGCCGCTGGTTGCACTGCCAACCCACTGCGTTATGTAGGTGCTTAAGTTCGTTGCGCTATCCATTGCGCTTCCGCTCCCAGTCTCGCATATGGAGTATATGCGAGACTGGGAGCGCCCACCATGATCACCCCAGTAAATTCGGTTGGGGGCGTACGCGGAAGCCTTGTACTTTGACAGTTCGCCCGAGCGACACCAGCCGTCGGTGCAAAGGTCTCTAAGAAGTATTTAAGTCCGTTTCATATTAATTCAACCCACCCGATAACCACCATCACCCCTAGTTAATCGGATAAATCATGAAAATTTAGAGATTACTCAGCATGTTAACTAGACTATTTAGACAATTATCCAAGATTTGCCATCATTACCAAGCTAACATGTACGCAACCAACAGAATTTACGGTTTATCTTCTACTCATTTGCGGTTTATCTCCTACTTATTTGGCAGGATAAGCGCCTTAAACCCAAGGACACCATGGTCTTTTAATTGATATATTTGGGCACCTTCTCTTCTTCCAAATCATCAGAATCTTCTAAAAATGGCATAGGTAACGAAGCCGCGTGAGGAATTTCTAACCACTGGCACCCTTGGGTCGCTTGCCCCAGTAGATGAATGATCGCTTGAATCATAGAAATATAAACGGTAACTTCAAAACTACGCTCAGCTTTACCTAGAAGTTTCTCACATAACTTCAAAGTAAAATTCCCTTTACCTAAAGCATTGATATGGATTTCAGTTAACAACAAAGGGTGATCGCCAAAAATCGAAGTAGAGCTACTATCGAAGGGTGTCTTAAAATCAGATTTTTCTAAAATTTCTTGTTTTTTAAATTCAGCATACATCTTTTTACTTTCTTGATCAACAAAAGAGGTGCCTACGGGCGCACTGGCCGTTATAGTATTCTCTGCAATTTTTTGCAATTGAGGGACAAATTCCAACACCAATCGCCTAGTTAACCAAATCCGATATTCGGTTTTCTGGTTGGTATTGACTCTTAACAACAACCGATCTTCACTGACTTCGTAAGACAATGAAATTTGAT